>CALMPQ010000400.1 GCA_937872005.1 uncultured Propioniciclava sp. | reverse complement strand
GGCGAGCAGGTCGGTCCGGATCTGCGGGGCGCGCGCGTGGGCGTCGGCCAAGTGGGGGGCGAGCTGGTCGCGGAGCTTGTCGGCGCCCCGGCCGCCGGTCAGGGCGAGCCGCACCTGGTCACGGGTCGGGACCCGGCCGTGTTCAGCCGCCGAGGTGGGCGTCCACCCGAACTCCTCGACCGCAGCGGCAGCGTAGGTGAGGACGCTGTGGACGTCCCAGGACGCTGGTGTCCCCGACAGGCTGTCGCCGAGGCTGTTGGTCACCTCGTCGGTGGTGAGGAACACCGGGAAGGTGTGGTGGCCGAGAAAGTCCTTCAGGCAGGACCGGCCCACCTGCAAGAGCAGGCTCGTGTCGTCGTGGGCGACCAGCACCGTGGAGCGCCGGGCCCGGGTGGTGTGGCAATGATCACATTCCCCGGCCCGGATCTGGTCGTTCGTGATCTCGGTGGTGGCGCCGGGTGGGTAGCGCAGGATGGTGCCGCCCTCGACCGCGTCGACGGCGGCGACGAACCGCCAGCCGGCGTAGCGGGGTGGTTCGCCGGTGATCGTCACGTCGAAGCCGTGCACCGTGACAGGCAGGCCACCGGCCGTCGTGGTGGTGCGTGTCGCCGGGACGGCGGTCAGGTCGACCCGTCCGGTGAAGCCCTTCCGTGCCGCGCGCTGTTGAAGCTTGGTGACCTTCGCGCGGGTGGCGGCGAGTTCTTCGCTGTTCAGGAACCACACCGGGATCGGTTCGACCTCTGGCGTGTCGACGGTGTCGGCGTCCATGGCTCAGCGCCCCCACGCGCGCCGCGGCGCATACGGCGCGCTCCGAGCGGTCGAGGGTGCGGGAGGGCGCAGCACCGGGCTGTCGACCCGCTCCCATGCCGGGGCGTCACCGCCAAGCCCAGGTGTGGCCGTGGGCGAGCCGTTGGACGCCGCTCGCCCAGCGTCCGGCGCAGCGCTGCGGTCGACGGCGTCGCGGGCTTCGATCTGTTCGCGGTAGAAGTCGCGGTGCGGGTCGTGCTCCAGGACGGTCACCTCCCGCGGTGGCCACCACAGCCCCAGGAACACTTCGTAAGCGCACACGTAGTAGTAGCCCTCCTTGCGTGCCGGCACCGGCCGGCCGCGCCGGACACTGATCAGGAACGGATACCGGCTGAGCGTCTCTTCAGGTTGCATCGAGGTCTCCCTTCTCGTCGGTGGTCAGCGGCGCAGCGCCGGCGTGGGACCGCCCGCGTGCTGTGGTGGGGTTTGCCGCTCCCTGGCGGCGCCGTCCAGGGTGGGCGTGGTGACGCGCTCCCACGTCGGCACCGGCACGGACGCCGACCCAACCAGCGGCGAGGCATCCGGCGCGCTGGGGGCGACCGGGTTCACGGGACGGCCGATCTGGACGGCCAAGTCAGTCAGGGCCTCCTCCACGAGGGTCGGCGTGGGTTGGGTGGCCTGCAGGATGCGGTCGGTGGCGGTGATCACGCGCTGGCCGGTGGCCTTCACGATGTCCTCCACGCTCGGTCCGTCCGGGGTGGTGGCCTGGTGGGCCCAGCCGGCCACGTAGTTGAACGTGTACTGGGAGGAGTCCAGGCCATGGGCGGCGGTCACCATGAACGCGACGCTCTCGGCCTCCACCTCCACCACCCCACGACACGCGAACGGCTGCCGAGCTTCCGGGGCATGCAGCAGCGCGTGGCCGGCCTCGTGAGCCAGCGTCTTGACCGCGGCCGCGTCGTCGATGTCGGCGCGGACCCGCACCTCCCGGGTGGTGTAGTTGGTGGTCCCGTTCGCGTCCCCGCAGTCGCCCCGGGACACCGTGAAGCCTTGGGCTTCGATGAACGCTTGGAGCGCGTCCCACAAGCCGGGTGGCGCCTGTCCGGTCAACAGCCGGGCTTGTGGTGGTTCGGGGAGCGGGTCGCCGTCGGTTTGCGACACGTCGAACACGCTGACGGGTTTCACCCCGATGATCCGCACCTGCTGGACCGGCTGACCGTCCGCGTCCCGGATGGGACGCCCTTGGGCGTCGAGCTTCGGCTCGCGGCGGGTGATCGGCCCGAAGACCTTGATCGCGGTCTCACCGCGACGCACTTGGCGGCCTTTCGCCTGCCACGCCCGGTAGCCGGCCACCATCGTCGCCTCCGGCTTCTGCGCCCAGATCAACACCGTGTTGTTGAAGCTGTATCGGTGGAAGCTGTTTGCGAACCGCAACCACGCCCCCCAGGATTCCAGGGAGTCCATCGAGCCGACCCGCTCCGCCAGTTGGGCGTGCATCGCCTCCAGCGTCGCGTTCCGTACTGCCTCCGCCCGTTCAGGATGCGTGATCATCGAAACCACTCCGGACCAACGACGCCATCAGCGGCTGGGAGCTGCGCGGCCAGACCAGCATGACGCGCGGCGTCGATCCCCAGGCGAGCGTGTGCGCGTTGCCAGCCGCGAGACCACAACGGAGCGGCGATGACCGCCAGTGCAAAGCAGGCGACGCTCGCCAGGACCGTCCATCGTTGCGTGGATGCCTGCATCACCATCGCGATGCCCGAGGTGGTAAGCAACCAGCCCGTGCAGAGCCGGCCCAGGTCAGGGAAGTGCCGCCCCACCCACTCGAACGGCGCCGCCACCACCCGGGCCGGCCAGCAGGCCACGTCAAGGGCGCTCGTCCACGGACGCCGCACCACCGAACGACCCGTGGCAGCGGCAACAGCGGCCGCCAAGGCCTCCACGGGCATCGTCCCGAGCGCGACCGCCCGCACCCACGCGAAACTGACCGCCACCTCTCCTGGGCCGGGACGGGCGACCTGCAGTCCATGACCGGGCCACACCCAAACGATGGGCTCGTCTCGCCCGCGGAGTCCGGGCACCATCCCTGCCGCGGCCCGGACGATCGCGTTCTCCTCGGGTGTGGGCCGTCGCACCCCGTGAATCAGCCGCCAGAACGGTGCACGCGTCGCGACAACGCCGAACAGCAGGCTCCCCAGCAGCCACACGACCAGCGCCCCGGGCAGGAGGCCGTTCACCACGGCCACCAGCAGCAGGCTCCCGACCAGCGGCACCAGCCGAGCTCGCAGGTACACCCAAACCCAGCTCATGACGACACCGCCGCGGGTTCGTGATCCGCGTCCGCCTGGCGGCGCAGCCTGTTGACTTCCCGGATGCCGAGGTCGCCACACCACGTGGACGCCTCGGCGGCGGTGAGCCCGCACTCGACCACCAGCCGCTCCAGCGCCTGGCCGGCGGCCAGCTCACACCGGCGCACTTCCGCGTCGCGGGTGGCGAGCGACACCATCACGTTCTCGGCCAGCCGCTCCATGACGCGCTGCTGCTCGGCGCGCTGGGCGCGCAGCCGAGCCCGCGTCGTCGCGGCCGCCTTCCGCGCGTTGTCTCTGGCGGTCTGTCGTTCAGCCATCACGATGGTCTCCGTCCTGCGAATCCGGGCGTTCGCTCCTACCCCCGTATGCGCAGCAAACCCCCGTTCATGGACATCCCCATCGGCACTTCCTCAACTCCGCTGCTCGCGCCCCCGCTTCCCGACACGCTGCCTGCACCGTTCGCCGACCCCGTCCAGCCCCGATTTCAGCCAGCCCATGTCGTACACACCTCTTGCATCCCGGCCCGCAGTCCCGTAACTCGTGGCCGCACGGATGTCCATGAACGGGGGTCTACTGCGCTTACGGGGGTGTGACGGCCTCTGTGCAAAAGATCACCGCCGGGTCGGGGTATGAGTACCTCACCCGGAACGTCGCACGCCTGGACGGCACCCACGAGGCCCGACCCTCGCTGGCCTCCTACTACACCGAGAAGGGCGAGACCCCCGGCCGGTGGGTCGGCACCGGCCTGCCGGGCCTCGACCTGCTCGCCGAGGGGGATCCGGTGACCGCCGAGCAGATGTGGAACCTGTTCGCGGTCGGCTACCACCCGCTGGCCGAACAGATGCAGGACCGGGCCGCCGCCAACCCCGACAGCACGCGGGCGCAGATCGAGGCCGCCGCCCGACTGGGGAACCCGTTCAAGACCTACACCGAGGTCAGCCCGTTCCGCACCGAGGTCGCCCGCCGCCTGAACCAGATCAACACCCAGGCCGGACGCCGCCGCGACGCCGCCCTGCCACCTGAGGTACGCGCCCGCGTGCGGACCGAGGTGGCCACCGAAATGTTCCTCGACGAGTACCACCGGCCACCCCACGACGCCCGGGAACTGGCCGGCCACGTCGCCAAGCTCTCACGACAGCAGACCACCGCGGTAGCCGGATTCGACATCACCTTCTCCCCCGTCAAGAGCGTCTCGACCTTGTGGGCACTCGCCGAGCCGGCACTGGCAGCACGCATCGAACAGGCCCACAACCAGGCCGTCGCCGACGCGCTGCGCACCATCGAAACCACCGCCCTCTACACCCGACTCTGCGCCGGCGGCGTCCGGCAGGTCGACGTCCGCGGGCTGGTCGGCGCGGCGTTCACCCACCGGGACTCCCGGGCCGGGGACCCCGACCTGCACACCCACGTCGCGATCGCGAACAAGGTCCAAACCGTCACCGACGGGCGCTGGCTGGCCATCGACGGCCGCGTCCTGCTCAAGGCCATCGTGACCATCTCCGAGACCTACAACACCGCCCTGGAACGCCACCTCACCGAGACGATCGGCGTCCGGTTCGCGGCCCGCTCGCGCGCCGACGGCCGCCGGCCTGTCCGGGAGATCGTCGGCGTCGACCCAGCGTTGAACCAACGCTGGTCGACCCGCCGGCAGCGCATCGAATCCCGCCGGGCCGAACTCGCGACCGCGTTCCAACAAGGGCACGGGCGTCCGCCGTCCCCGGTGGAGGCGATCGCGCTGGCCCAGCAGGCCACCCTGGAGACCCGCGACGCCAAACACGAACCCCGCAGCCTGCCCGAACAACGCGCCACCTGGCACGCCGAAGCCCGCCAGGTGCTCGGCTCCGAGGAGGCAATCGCAGCGATGGTGCAGGCCGCCGTGGGCCACCAGACGGGTCCGGGTTTGCGGCCCGATGAGGCGTGGATCACCGCCACCGCACGCACGGTCATCGCCACGGTGGAGGGCTCCCGGTCGACCTGGCAACGCTGGCACGTCCAGGCCGAAGCCCTCCGCCGGATCCGCGACGCCGGCGTGCCCAGCACCCTGATCGAACCCACCCTCGACCAAGTGGTGGACGCCGCACTCACCCGCCTGTCGATGCCCCTGGCCCGCCCGAATGACGGCATCGCCGAACCCCGCATCCTGCGCCGGGCTGACGGGACCAGCCAGTACACCGTGGCCGGCGCCGCCCTGTACACCAGCAGCCGCGTCCTCGCTGCCGAACAAGCCCTCGTCGCGGCGGCCGGACGGCATGATGGGTTCACCATCAGCCCCGCCCACGTGGCCGTCGCCCTGGCCGAATCAGCCGCCAACGGCACCACCCTGAACCCCGGCCAAACCGCGCTCGTGGAGGCGATGGCGACCAGCGGCGCCCGCGTCCAAGCGGCGATCGCGCCGGCGGGATCGGGCAAGACCACCGCCATGCGCGCCCTCACCCAAGCCTGGACCGACGGCGGTGGAACCGTCCTCGGCTTGGCGCCCTCCGCGGCCGCCGCAGCCCAGCTGCGGGACCAGACCGGCGCCACTACCGAAACCCTCGCCAAGCTCGTGTGGAACCTCGAGCATCACACGCCCGACCCGGCGTTCGACCGCATCGACCCGACCACGCTGGTCATCATCGACGAGGCCGGCATGGCCGACACGATCACCCTGCACACCGTCGTCCAACACGCGCTCGAGCGCGGCGCCAGCGTCCGGCTGATCGGGGACGACCAGCAGCTCGCTGCGATCGGCGCTGGCGGCGTGCTGCGTGACATCGAAGCCACCCACGGCGTCCTGCGTTTGGACGAACTCGTCCGCTTCCAAGATCCCGCCGAAGCCGCCGCGTCCCTCGCCCTGCGGCAAGGTCGCCCCGAAGCGCTCGGGTTCTACCTCGACCAGCAACGCGTCCACGTCGGTGACCTGGCCACCATGACCGACGACGTGTTCAACGACTGGCTCCACGACCAGGAACACGGCCGGGACGCGCTCATGCTCGCCCCCACCCGCGACCTGGTCGCCGACCTCAACCAACGCGCCCGCACCCACCGCCTGGCCGGCCAGCACCCCGGCATCGAAGTCACCTTGGCTGACGGCAACACCGCCAGCGCCGGCGACACGATCATCACGCGGGTCAACAACCGTCAGCTGCGCACCAGCAGCACCGACTTCGTCAAGAACGGCGACCGCTGGAGGATCCTCGCCACCCACCCCGACCACGGCCTGCACGTGCAACACACCCGCACCCACCGCACCGTCCACCTACCCGCTTCCTATGTCGCCGAGTCGGTCGAGCTCGGGTACGCCAGCACCATCCACACCGCCCAAGGCATCTCCGTGGACGTGACCCGCGGCGTCCTCACCGGCGCCGAATCCCGGCAACTGCTGTACACGATGATGACCCGCGGCCGGCACGCCAACCACGCCTACCTGACCGTGGTCGCCGACGGCAACGAGCACTCCACCCTCGCGCCGGAAACCCTCAACCCGCTCACCCCCACCGACATGCTCGAAGGCGTCCTGGCCCGCGACGACACGCCCGCCTCCGCGACCACCCAGGCCCGGCTCACCGCCGATCCCCGCGCGCGGCTGGCCGATGCCGCGAACCGGTACGCCGACGCGGTCAGCGTCGCCGCCCACAACACGGCCGACCCCGACCTCGAACGCCACCTCACCCGCCGGGCCGACGACCTGCTGCCCGGCCTCACCACCTGCGATGCGTGGCCCACCCTGCTCAACCAGCTCGTCCTGATCAACGCCGACGGCCGCGATCCCATCCAGGTGCTCCACACCGTCGGCGGCATCAGCCTGCACGCGGCGCACGATCCCGCCGCCGTGCTGGCCGCCCGCCTCGACCTCACCAACGGACGGCGGCGCGGGCCACTGCCGTGGCTGCCCGGCATCCCCGACGAGCTGGCCCACCACCCCCAGTGGGGGCCCTACCTCACCGCACGCCGTGCCCTGGTCAGCGAGCTGGCCGACCAGGTCCGCGACCACACCCTCACCGCCACCATGTCGCCGGTCTGGGTCAGCGAAGGGACCTGGACGCCCTCGACCGCGACCGTCTGTGACGTCGAGGTCTGGCGTGCCGCCACCGGCGTCGACCCGGCCGACCTGCGCCCCACCGGGGAACGCCAACACACCGCCGCCAGCCTGCGTCACCAGAAGAAGCTGGACCGTCGCCTCCACGAGGACCGCTCCCCCGCCCTGGCCGAATGGGGCCCCCTGCTCCGCCAGCTGGCACCCACCATCAGCACCGACCCCTACCTGCCCCAACTCGCCCGCCGGCTCGCCCACCTGTCCAGCCAAGGCGTCGCCGTCCGGACCCTGCTCACCCAGGCGGTGGACGTCGGCGCCCTGCCCGACGACCACCCCGCCGGCGCCCTGTGGTACCGGCTCAGCCGGGATCTCGACCACACCCAACGCGCTGCCCCCGACCACGATCCCGCACGCTGGCTCCCCGACCTGAACGCCCGCCTGGGCGAACACGCCGACGCCTACACCGCCAGCCCGTGGTGGCCCAACCTGCTGGACGCCGTCGAACGCGGCCTGCAACGCGGCTGGACCCTCGACGCCCTGCTCGACCACCCCCACCAGAGCTGCGAACAACTCCTCGACCACGTCGCCCACCTGGCCGGCGCCCACGAGCCCGACCCCACCGAACCCGAGGCCACCGACCGGCCCGACGACCTCTGGGACGGCTACCAGCCCACCGACCCGATCCTCATCGCCACCCCCGGCGAAGAGCCGCAGCCGCCCGCCGCCGTCGACGAGCCGGCGTCGGCCGCTGACTTGGCCGGCGCGTGGGACGACAATGACCTCACCCTCGAGGCACTCATCCGCCAGAGCCTGCCCGCGCTCGAACCCACCCCCGCCGACCTGCAGCTCATGTTCGCCCACGCCGACCAGTGGCGCGACAGCCCCGTCACCCAGGCCCGTCTCGAGCAGGTCAACACGCTAGCCTCCGACTTCTACGCCAGCTGCCTGCAACGCCCCGGCGGGTGGCCGCGCGCCTACCTGGCCGGCCGGTTCGGGATCGACGTGGCCGGACACCCCGACATCCGACCCGGCTACGCCCCCCACGGCTGGACCACCTTGGTCAACCACCTGCGCACCCTCGGCGTCACCGACACCGAGATGCTCACCGCCGGTGTCGCCACCCGAACCCGGGACGGACGCCTCATCGACCGCTTCCGCGACCGCATCGTCCTGCCGATCCTCCACAACCAGGCCGTCCTCGGGTTCGTCGGACGCCGCCACCCCCAACGCACCGACGACGACAAGGCTGGCCCGAAGTACCTCAACACCCCCGAGACCCCCCTGTTCCCCCAGGGCCACCAGCTCTACGGCACCAGCAGCCTGCTCGCCGACCCACATCGCGTCCCGGTCCTCGTGGAGGGGCCCTTCGACGCCCACGCCGTCACCCTGGCCAGCAACGGGCACCATGTCGGGCTGGCACCGCTGGGCACCAGCCTCACCCCCACCCAGGCCGCCCAACTGGCCGGCTACGAGCGGACGCCCATCGTCGCCACCGACGCCGACGCCGCCGGCCGGCTCGCCGCCGAACGCGACTACTGGCTGCTGACCCCCCACGGGCTCGACCCCCGCGTCGCCCACCTGCCCGCCGGTACCGACCCCGCCCAGCTGGTCGGCCAGCAGCAAGCCCACGTCCTGCTCCACGCCCTCCGTACGGCCCGGCCGCTCGCCGACCTGCTCACCCACGAACGCGTCACCAACCTCGCCGCCGCGCGGGCTGCCGTCGAAGCCGTCAGCGTCCTCGCCGCCCAACCACCCCACCGGTGGGAACCCGGCGTTCAGGACCTCGCGCGTCGTCTCGACCTGCCCGCCGGGTACCTCCGCAGCGCGCTCAAGCAACACGTCCGCGCCTGGAACACCGACCCCCGCCGCGCCGCCGACCAGCACCTCGGCAGACTCGGCGACGTCAAGGCCCGACTCACCCCCGCACGCCAGGTCGTGGACACCTCCCCACCCCCCACCAACCGGTACGAGCGGATCCCCGCCAGCACCCCCCGCAACCGCAGCGTCCGCCGCTGACCTCGCCTACACTCACCGCAACCCCAGGAGACCCCATGGACCCCACCCACACCATCACGATCACCACGTTCACCGCCCTGGTCGGCGCCGCCGTCGGAGAAGGGCTGCGCCGCCACCTCAACACCCTCAACTACCGCCACCCCGACGAACTCGACCGGCCACCCCCCGGGCCACGCCGGTGGATCCCCATCCTGCTCGCGCTCGGGACCGCCGCGATCACCTGGCGCCATCTCGCCATTGGTCACCCCGAGAACCTGCTGTTCCTCCTGCCGACCGCCGGCTACTTGGTGTGGGTCTCTGCGATCGACCTCGACGTCCACCGCATCCCCTTCAAACCCACCCTCGCCACCACAACCGTCGTGGCCGTCACGCTCGGAGCCGCCGCGCTCTGGCAAGGCGATCCTGCACTTCTCATCCGAGCCACGATCGGCGGGATCCTCGCCTACCTCGCCTTCTGGATCCTCAACCGCGCCAGCCACGGCGGCCTCGGCATGGGCGACGTCCGCCTCGCCGGCATCATCGGCCTCACCACCAGTGCACTCTCCCTCTGGACCCTGTGGGCTGCCATCACCATCGCCGCCCTCGCCGCCGCCATCTGGGCACTCATCACCCGCCCCACCAGCCGCACCGCCTACGGACCATGGCTAGCCGGCGGGTGGCTGGCGGCCACCACCAGCCTGACCCCATAGGCCGACTCCGTTGCTCACCGCGAGGGTGCTTTGGGCGAGGGCACACGCGGCGAACTCGTGGCCCACGCGGCCCAAGTGGTTGCCGCTCCGCCCAAGCGATCAGCAAACACCCCATCCACTTGGAGCCGAGCGGACGAGGCGACGTTCCTCCAAGGCATCGATGACGATGGATACCGCAACGCGATGCGAGACATCATCGCTGGTTGCATCCCGCTGGGTTTGACCCTCGAATGGGGCAGCCGCGGCGCGTCGATCCGCCTCTCGACCCCCGATAGGAGCGAGCCCCTGTCAATCGGCTGGGTGCTCCCCGAAGGGGCTCACTGGAGCGGCGCGCGCAACGCATCGTTCGGCGTCGACCCTGCATCCCTCGCAGCCACACCGAGCGTGGCTCAAGCGGTCACCAGATACGTCGACGAGATCGGCAAAATCTCAGGAGCATCCGCGGTCCCAACGAAGTCTCTGCGTGCCTTCACACTCGGTCCCAACGCATTGCCCGTTGCCCACGCCCGGATCCTCGAGGCGCTGGCCCAGCTCGTAGCCGACGTCAACGGCAGTAGGGACGAGTAACACTCCGGCAACCATGCATGAGCGCACCTCGCCCCGGGAGCACCAACGCCAACCGTCGCCCTGATGCAACCCCTGACGCAGAACGGTTCTTGCGCACGATCATCCGGGCGGCGTTCGAGAAGGGGGTTGCCTGTACGATCCCGCGCATCATCGCGGCACAAGCGTATGTTGGCGAAGTCCCTCTTGGCGGGGTGCTGTCAGACTGGCCCGCATGGGTTGGTTGCAGCGAGTACTTGGTCAACGTGATGCCGCTCGGGTGGAGGGTCGGCCCTCGACTATCCCGAACGAACGCGATCTCGATTCCGAGAGGTATGAGGGGATGGGCCAAGGCGCTCGCGCGTCGGCGATGCGTCGCGACGGGATCCGCTTGTCCGAGCTGGATACCTGCTACGCGGACGAACATGATGCTGAGTTCGTCCGTGGGCGGCACTTCCTTGAATGGGGAGACGAACTTCGGGAGCTGAAGCGTGAGGGTCGTCTCGAGGATGCCTTGGCGCTTGTACTCGAGATCATTGAGGCAACGGAGCGTGGTCAAGAAGCCGAAGCTCGCAACGCGCAGGTCCGGGCAAGGTACTTCAACCGAAGTCCGGAGGAGTTCCGACCGCGGGAGACGCCCCCCGGTTGGACCGAGCACGCGGCCATCATCCTTAGGAAGATGGGGAGGCTGGAGGACGAGATTGCCGTGATCGACCGGTGGATCGCCCACGCTGGGCCACAGGAACGTTGGGTGGGGCAGACGCAGCCGAAGCTGTTGGAGCGAAGGGCGAAAGCAGTCGCTCTGCTGGAGAAGCGATCCGCATAGCGGCCCCAGCGCGGCAAAGTCGGGCGTATAGCTGTTGCTATACTATGAACGTGATGAACAGTCTGGCTCAGGTTGCCCGCGACGCCGACGAGCGGATCGTCGACGCGCGCATGAAGTTGGTTCGGGCCGTGCGGCAGGCGGCCGCGGCCGGGATGACCCAGAAGCAGATCGCTGCTGAGATCGGACGAAGCCAGCCCGAGGTGTCCCGGCTGTTGCACTTCCATGGCACGTCCCCGTTGGGTCGCCGACTGCGCAATCATGCCGCGGAGGTGAAGCGTTTGGTGGCAGACGCCGGCGGCAGCAACGTTCGCGTGT
>CALMPQ010000399.1 GCA_937872005.1 uncultured Propioniciclava sp. | reverse complement strand
AGCCCCCCGAGCGTGTTACTTCTTGCCCTGGTTCTTGACGGCCTCGATGGCGGCCTTGGCGGCCTCGGGGTCGAGGTAGCGACCACCGGGGGTGACCGGCTTGAAGTCGTCGTCCAGCTCGTAGAACAGCGGGATGCCGGTGGGGATGTTCAGGCCCGCGATGTCGGCGTCGGAGATGCCGTCGAGGTGCTTGACCAGCGCGCGCAGCGAGTTGCCGTGGGCGGTGACCAGCACGACCTTGCCCTCGGCGAGGTCGGGCTTGATGTTGGACTCCCAGTACGGCAGCATCCGCACGACGACGTCGGCGAGGCACTCGGTCTGGGGGCGCTCGCCCTCGGGGATGTCGGCGTAGCGGGCGTCGTTGTACTGGCTGTACTCGGCGTCCTGCTCGAGCACGGGCGGCGGGGTGTCGTAGCTGCGGCGCCAGAGCATGAACTGCTCCTCGCCGTACTTGGCCAAAGTCTCGGACTTGTCGAGGCCCTGCAGCCCGCCGTAGTGGCGCTCGTTGAGGCGCCAGGAGCGCTCGACGGGGATCCAGTGGCGGTCGCAGCCGTCGAGGGCCAGGTACGCGGTGTGGATCGCGCGGCGCAGCAGCGAGGTGTGCAGCTTCTCGGGCAGCAGGTCCTCCGCCTTCAGGAGTTCGGCGGCCTTCTTCGCCTCGCCGACACCCTTCTCGTTGATGTCCACGTCAACCCAGCCCGTGAACAGGTTCTTCTGGTTCCACTCGCTCTCGCCGTGGCGCAGCAGGATCAACTTGTACGTCATGGCCTGAGCCTATCGACCAGAGGACGCCGTGGGGCACCTTGCGTGCCCCACGGCATCCCCATTGCTCAGGCGGTGAAGACGCCCCGGAAGAAGGCGGCCAGCTCGTCGGTGGCGTCCAGCGGCAGGACGTGGGCGACGTACTGGTCGGGCCGCACCACGACGACGACGCCGTCACGGCTCAGGCCGCGCACGTCGAAGATGTCGTCGTCGGCGTCGGCCGCGAACACCTCGTTGGTGTTGACCAGCTCGAACGGGCCCACGACCGGCTTGAACGCACCCGGCACGTGGGGGATGTCCACCGCGGTGTACGGCGCCTGGTAGATCACCTTGGCGTCGAACAGCCCGTTTGCATCCAGCCCCTCCGGCGTGTGGACGACCACGGGCGAGTCCTCGCCGTTGGCCAGCCACTCGGCGAAGGCGTCCAGCTTCGGTGTCGAGCCGAAGCCGCCGTCGGCGAAGGCGTAGAGGCGCCACCGGCCGTCGGCGCGGTGCAGGTGCCCGAGCTGCAGCGGGTTGGCGTCGGAGACCCGGATCACCGGGCGCGACTTGAAGCGCTTGCCCACGGGGAACCCCGTCGCCAGCTCCTGGTGCGTGGCCTCCCCGACGATGACCGACGGCTGGTACTGCGTCATGAACCCGGCCGGGAACTCGAACGTGTTGACGTAGAACTCCTCCGCCGGTGCGGCCAGCTCGCCCGGCTTCGCCGCCATGATCGAGGACCACTCCTTGTCGAAGTCGATCAGGTTCTGCGCGATGACCTGCCGCTCGGCGGTGTAGGTCGCCAGCAGCGACTCGGGCGCCAGGCCGGTCAGCACGTGGCCCAGCTTCCAACCCAGGTTGAACGAGTCCTGCATCGACACGTTCATGCCCTGGCCGGCCTTGGCGCTGTGCGTGTGGCAGGCGTCGCCGGCGATGAAGACGCGCGGCGCGCGCGTCCCGACCTCGTCGGCCGGCACGTCGTCGAACCGGTCGGTCACGCGGTGGCCGACCTCGTAGACGCTCCACCACGGCACGTTCTTCACGTCGAGGGTGTAGGGGTGCAGGATCTCGTTGGCCTTGCGGATGATCGTCTCGATCGGCGTCTTGCGGACGTTGCCCGCGTCGTCCTCGGCCACCTCGCCCAGGTCGATGTACATGCGGCACAGGTACCCACCCTCGCGCGGGATGTGCAGGATGCTGCCAGCCTGGCTCGAGATGGCGCACTTGAGCCGGATGTCGGGGAAGTCGCTGTTCGCCAGCACGTCCATGACGCCCCACGCGTGGTAGGAGACGCCGCCGACGTGCTGCGCGCCGATCGCGCCGCGCACCTTGCTGCGGGCACCGTCGGCCCCGAGCACGTACTTGGCGCGCACGACCCGCTGGACGCCCTCCTGCTCGCCCGCGCAGCCCACCAGCTCGACCCGGACGGGGTACTCCTCGTCGGGCTCGATGGTGAGGCCCTGGAAGTCCCAGCCGAAGTTGGGCTCGAGGCGGGCGGGGCCACGGTTCGCGGCCTCGCAGTAGTAGTCGAGCACGCGCGCCTGGTTGACGATCAGGTGCGGGAACTCGCTGATGTCGCGGTCGTCGTCGGGCGTCCGGGCGGTGCGCACGATCTTCGACGGGTCGTCGGCACCGGGCTTCCAGAACGCCATCTCGGTGATCCGGTACGCCTCGGCGATGATCCGCTCGGCGAAGCCGAAGGCCTGGAAGGTCTCGACGCTGCGGGCCTGGATGCCGTCGGCCTGGCCGATCTCGAGGCGTCCGGGGCGGCGCTCGATCATGCGGGTCTCGATGGTCGGGAACTGGCCGAGCTGGGCCAGCATCATCATGCCGGCGGGGCCACCGCCGACGATGAGGACGTCCATGACGTCGGGCAGCTCGGGATCACGGTCGACACCCAGGCCCGCGGCGGGCTTGATCATCGGGTCGCCGGACACGTACCCGTGGTGGTGGAACTGCATGGCTGATCAACCTCACTTCTCTGTGACGCGGCTCACCGCGCGAGGGTCGTTGTATTTGAAAAGATATATGACCGTTGGACGGGTGGCAACACCCACCGCACGAAGGGGGTAGGTCAGATGCGGGAGCCCACCGGGGGGTTCTCGACGAACTGGCGGACGGTGCGCAGCTTGTGCTTGCGCGCCGCCTCTTGGATCTCGGACGCCGGCGCCCCGGCCTTCACCAGCGCCAGGATGCCGTCGTGCTCGGCGACCGAGGTGCTCGACCGGACGGGCTCGAACGGGAAGACGTTGCGGCGGATCAGCGTGACCCGCTCCCCCACCTCGGACCACAGCCGGAGCAGGTAGTCGTTGGGGCAGCACTGGCACAGCACCACGTGGAACTGCTGGTTGAGGTCGCTGAACTCCCGCGGGTCGAAGCCCGGGCTGTCGGCCAGGGCCCGCATCCGGTTGTTGATGTCCTCGGCCTCGCTCACCATGGCCGGGGTGAGCAGCGGCGCGCTGGACGCCGTGGCGTCCCCCTCGAGAAGGGCCAGCACCCGCATGACGTCGGCGTAGTCGGTCAGGTCGACCGCGGCCACCTCGGCCCCCACATTGCGGGTGAAGGGGACCAGCCGCTCGGCCTCCAGCCGGCGCAGGGCCTCCCGCACCGGGACCGGGGACACCCCGAACTCCCGGGCCATCTGGTCCAGGACGAGGCGGTAGCCGGCGCTGTACCGCCCGGACGTGATCCTCGAGCGCAGCTCGCGGTACACGGTCTCGGACTTCGACAGGCGCGGGGCCTCGACGGGCATGGGTCTCCTCAGGGCACGGATGGTGTCCACGATCGTATACGTCTTCCGTCATCCCGCGTGGCACCCCGGTCGG
>CALMPQ010000398.1 GCA_937872005.1 uncultured Propioniciclava sp. | reverse complement strand
TCTGTGAGGCACACGCCCCATCAGCCGGGGACTTGACTATGAGGCACCACGATCGGTCAGCGGTGGTGGGCGAAGAACTCCTTGAGCACCTCGGCGCACTCGCCGGCGAGCACCCCGGACACCACCTCCACGCGGTGGTTCAGCCGCGGGTCGCGCACGATATCGAACACGGACGCCACCGCGCCGGCCTTGGCGTCGAGCGCGCCGAAGACGAGGCGACCGACGCGCGCGTTGACGATCGCGCCGGCGCACATCGCACACGGCTCGAGGGTGACCACGAGCGTGGTGTCCTCGAGGCGCCACGCAACGTTGGCCGAGGCGGCGCGGCGGAGCACCAACACCTCCGCGTGGGCCGTGGGGTCGCCGGTGAGTTCGCGCTCGTTGCCGGCCTCGGCGAGCACCTGGCCGTCGGGGCCCAGCAAGACGGCGCCGATGGGGACGTCACCGTGGGCCGCGGCGTCCCGGGCAAGGGTCAGGGCACGGCGCATGGCGGGGACCCATCGCGTCCCGCCCGTCATGCGGGGCTCACAGGCCGAAGCCGCTGGCCACCTTGTCGTAGACGCTCGCGAAGCCGAGCTTCTCGACGATGGCCTCGATGGCCTCGATCGGGTCGGCCTCCTCGTCGGAGGTGATGGCCTCGAGCTCGAGCTCCGACAGCCCGGCGTCGGCGAACAGGTCGAAGTCGCCGACCGGCTCGGAGTCGTCATCGTCGTCGGGCAGCTCGGCGCCGAGGAAATCGGCGGCGTCGCGGGCGATCGGCCAGTCGAGGGCCGCGCCGACGTCGGAGAGCACGAGCTCGATCTTGCGGCCGCGCACGCGCACGACGACGAAGAAGTCCGAGTCGATGCTGACGATGCCCACGGCACCTGCATCACCGGGGACGCGGCGCAGTTCGTCGATCAGGCCGTCGAGGTCGTTGGCCAGCTCCTTGTCCAGTGCGATGGCCGCCGGCGCCCCGTCCTCGCGGTAGAACGCGGCGACGAGGTCGATGTCGTCCTCGGTGGCGTCCTCGGGGTAGTCGTCATCATCGTCATCGTCATCGTCGGACGGGTCGTCCTCGTCGGCGACATCATCATCGTCATCGTCCGACTCGTCATCGTCGTCATCGGAGTCGTCGGTGTCGTAGTCGTCGGAGTCGAGCAGCGCGGAGTAGTCGTTGACCTCCACCTCGTCGATGCCGGGGCGGTCGTCGCCGGCGTCGGCGAGCTCGATGTCGAACTCGTGTTCGTCGTCGCGTCCGGCCATGGTGGCCCCCTTCCGTCTCCGGCCTCCATCGTGTCAGACTCCGGGGGTTTCGGCACGCCCGTTGCCCCCGCTTGCGCACGGGGTTGTGGGGGCCGCGCCGGGGGCGTCCGGCCTGCAAGAATGGGCGCCGTGGAACTCATCGCCGTTGACCACCCGCTCGTCGCCCACAAGGTCCGCCTGCTGCGGGATGTCGAGACCGATTCGCCGACCTTCCGTCGCCTGGTCGACGAGCTGGTGACCCTGCTCGCCTACGAGGCCACGCGCGAAGTGCGCGTCGACGAGATCGAGGTGACCACCCCGATCACCACCACGAAGGGCACCCACCTGAGCAAGCCGCTGCCGCTGGTCGTGCCGATCCTGCGCGCCGGCCTGGGCATGCTCGACGGCATGATGCGCGTGATGCCGACCGCCGAGGTGGGCTTCGTCGGCATGGTCCGCGACGAGGAGACCCTGCAGCCCTTCACCTACGCCGAGCGCCTGCCGCACGACCTCTCGGGCCGCCAGTGCTACGTGCTCGACCCCATGTTGGCCACAGGCGGCTCGCTCGGCGGCACGGTGAAGTTCCTCGTCGACCGCGGCGCCGACCACATCACCTGCATCTGCCTGCTCGCGGCCCCCGAGGGCATCGAGAACATGCGCGCGCTGGTCGACCCGGTCGGCGTGCCGTGCACGCTGGTGGTGGCGGCCGTCGACGAGCGGCTCAACGACCAGGGCTACATCGTGCCCGGCCTCGGCGACGCCGGCGACCGCCTCTACGGCCTGGCCGAGTAGCCCGAGCCGAGGTCGCGGCGCCGCTCGGCGTCGCGGCCGGCCCAGGCCAGGCCCAGCAGGGTCGCCCCGGCCGACCCGGCGATGCCGCCCACGAGGACCGGACCCACCCACCAACCGCCCTTCAGGGGCCGGATGACGGTCGTCTTCGCCGCTCCCCCGGCCAGCGCGGCCGCGACGGCCAGGCGCGCAGCCCGGCCCGCCCCGTGCGTGCGTGACCCCGCCGCGGCCGCCGCGAGCCCCACGGCCGCCGTCGCCACCCCGATGTCGAGCGCGGCCGCACGACCCTTGGTGGTCCAGGCATCGGGGCGACCCGCGGCGTCCCAGTGGTGGGGCAGGTGGGCGGGCAGCGTGCGGCCGCGTGCGACGTAGTGGGCGACCACCGCGGCCGCCATCAGCGCCGGGAAGCCGGCTGCGATCACGAACGCGTCGTGGGGCGTGTTGGTGAACGGCTCGTCCTCGGCGTCGGGCTCGATCAGCCCGAGGCGCACGAACAACGCCCCGAAGTTGAGGTCCCACCCGGCGCCGAAGGCCTTGGGCTTGAGCAGGTTCGGGTCGGCCGGGTCCCACAGCGCGTCCTTCAGCCGCTCCCCGGTCAGGGGGCGCACGTCGTACGGGATGCCGAACCAGCGGCCGACGCGGGGGTCGGCGTCCGAACGGTCGAACTCGGCGGTCACCGGGCCGAGGCGGGTGATGAGGTGCGCGAGGTCCTCGGGCGTCGCCCCGGCCGCCAGCCCCTCGCACAGGGCGATCTCCAGGTCGTCCCGGACGCCCTCGCGCACGTCGGCGTCCACCACCGCGACGGACGCGTCGAGCCACGCCTGAGCGGCGGCCCGGGTGTCAGGGGACAACTGGTCGAGCGTGGTGATCATCGGGACTCCTCCATCAGGGCGTCGAGTGCGTCACGGACCGCGACCCAGGCCGCGCGCTGGGCCGCGTGGGCGGACCGACCGGCCTCGGTCAGACGGTAGTACTTGCGGGGCGGACCCACCGGGGACTCCTGCCAGGTGGAGGCGATCAGGCCCGCCTTCAACAGCCGCGAGAGCAGCGGGTAGACGGTGCCGGCCGTGAGCGCCAGGGCGGGCTGGGTGGCGAGTTCGTCGACGACCTGGGAGCCGTACCGCTCGCCCCGGGCCAACAGGCCCAAGACGGCAAACTCGACGACGCCCCGGCGGATCTGGGCGGTGCGATCTTCAGCCATGCAGTTAGGGTACCACCGAGTACCTTGCTTGACAAGCATCTCGGTGAGGCCCGGGATCGCCCTCCGCAGGGGCGTCTGACTAGCCTTGACGCCAACCGACGAGAGAAGGGGAACACCTCATGGCTGAGAAGAAGGACGGCGGGGACATCGCTTCGGGCTTTGGCGACTCCACCGTGGATGGCCCGGTCTCCGACGAGAAGGCCCAGAAGATGCTGCACGACGACGTGACCGACACCGCTGACGCACCGACCGATTCGGCGTTCGCCGTCAGCTCCGACGGCACCGTCGAGCGCGAGGAGTCCGACGATTCCGACGGCCAGGGCCGCCCTGACGCGGCCGGCGGCGGAGGTGGCGGCGGCTGGTGAGCCGCCCCTGAGCGTGGGAGGATCTCCCCATGGATCCACGCTTGGCGGAGATCTTCCCCCCGCTCGGGATCCGCATCACCTGCGGCCCCCTCGAACTGCGCGGCATCGGCGACACCGAGGTGCTCGCGCTGCTGGACGTCGTCCGCGGGGGCATCCACCAGCCCGACCGCATGCCGTTCTGCTTCCCGTGGACCGACGCGTCCGCCGACGACCTCCCGATCAACTACATCCAATGGTGGAGCCGCGGCATCGCCACGTGGAACAAGGACGCGTGGTCACTCGACCTCTGCGCGCTCTGGGAGGGCGAAGTGGTGGGCGTCCAGGGCGTGGCGACGCAGGACTTCCTGACGTTCCGGTTCGGCGAGACCGGCTCGTGGCTCGGCCAGCGGTTCCAGCGACGCGGCATCGGTTTCGCCATGCGGCAGGCCCTGTGCGCCTTCCTGTTCGACCACCTCGATTTCGAGTTCATCACCTCGGCGGCCTTCACCGACAACCCCGCCTCGCTCCGGGTCAGCGAGAAGCTCGGCTACCGCGACAACGGCATCAGTTGGTCGAAGCCGCGCGGCACGCGTGCGGTCACACGGCGGTTGCTGCTGCTGCCCGAGGACTTCGTGCGCGGCGAGCCGATCGCCGTCGAGGGCGTCCCGGCGTTGCGACGGTTCATCGGGCTCGATCGCTGAGCTGGAAGCGGTGGAAGCGCGGGTAGAGCAGCGCGACCAGCCCGATCCCCACGAGCACGAGGACGCCCCCAGCTGCGGTCGCCACGGCCGTCCCGACGACCTCGGCCGCGCCGCCGTGCACGATGTCGGCGATGCGCGGGCCCCCGGCCACAACGACGATGAAGACCCCTTGGAGGCGACCGCGGACGGCGTCGTCGGTCGCACCCAGCAACAACGACTGCCGGAAGGCCGCGGAGGCCATGTCGGCGGCACCGCCCACCACGAGCATGGCCAGCGCCAGACCGAGCATCGCGCCCGTGGCCATGGGAGCGAGGCCGACCGCGACCCCCATGACCGCCATGGCGGCACCCCAGACGGCGATGGCCCACATGATGGCGAGCCCCTCCCGTTTGACCCGGGAGACCCAGCCGCCGAGCACCCCACCCAGCACCGCGCCGGCGGGGATGCCGGCGAACAGCAGGGCGAAGGCGAGGCCGCCCTCGGCGGGGCCACCGAACGACTCGTGCGCCATCTGCGGGAACAGGGCCCGCGGCATGCCGAAGACCATCGCGATGATGTCGACGACGAAGCTCACCAGCAGGATCTTGTGGGCGCCCAGGTAGACCAGGCCGTCCCAGACGGCGCGCAGGCCCGGGCTGCCCTGGGGGTTGTCGACCGGCAGGCGGGGCAGGCGCCACACGGCGTAGAGCGTGGCGAACAGGGTGATGGTGTCGACGAGGTAGAGCCAGGCG
Organism: uncultured Propioniciclava sp.; assembly: GCA_937872005.1. Classification (GTDB taxonomy): domain Bacteria; phylum Actinomycetota; class Actinomycetes; order Propionibacteriales; family Propionibacteriaceae; genus Propioniciclava. The sequence goes on along the minus strand of CALMPQ010000398.1, from coordinate 3,838 downwards.
CAGCCCAGTACCGGGATCAGCGCGCCACCCACCAACGGCCCGGCGATCGCGCCCGCCGAGAAGACCGTCATGTTGAGCGCGTTCGCGGCCGGCAACTGCTCGGCGGGCAGCAACTTGGGCAGGATCGCCGTGCGGGTCGGCTGGTTGATCGCGAAGAACGCCTGCTGCAACGCGAAGAGCACCAATAACACCCAGACGTTGTTCCACTGCAGGAAGGCCTGCAGCGCGAACAGCGCCGAGGTGACGACCAGACCGATCGTCGAGACCTCGAGCAGGGTGCGCCGGTCGACGTGGTCGGCCAGGGCGCCGCCCCAGAGGCCGAAGACCACCAGCGGCACGAGGCCGAACAGCCCGGTGAGACCGACCATGCCCGAGCTCCCGGTGATCGCGTAGATCTGGGCCGGCACGGCGACCACCGTGAGCTGGGCGCCGATCACCGTGATGATGTTCGCCGACCAGAGTCGCCGGAAGTCCGGCTGCTTCAACGGACGGGTGTCCGCCAGCACGCTCCTCAGTCGCGACCCGATGCCCACCTGCGCACGGTAGCGGGTGGGCGCGTCCGTGGCCTCAGCCGATCAGCGCGCGGGCGACGTTGGGGTAGTTGGTGATCACGGCGTCCACGTCGAGGGAGATCATGCGCTTGAGGTCGTCGGGCTCGTTGACGGTCCAGACGTGCACGGCGAGGTCGTTCTCGTGGCTCTTCTCGACGATCTTGCGGCGCGTCGCCGCCAGCGAGGGGTGGATCGCCGTCGCCCCGAGCTTGTTGGCGTACTGCCACGGCTTCCACAGCGGCTCGGAGTACAGCGCACCGAGCGGGAGTTCGCTGCCAAGCCCCACGAGGTGGCGCAGGGAGTAGTGGTTGAACGACGACACGACCACCCGATGGGTCATGTCATGTTCTTCGACGATCTCGAGCACGCGCTCCTCGAGCCCCTTGTAGGCCATCCGGGAGTTCTTCAGCTCGATGTTCAACGTCGTCACCGTGTCCCCGACCAGGGCGCACACCTCGGCCAGGGTCGGGATGCGCGTGCCGGCGAACTTCTCGTGGCCGTAACTGGCGTCGAGCTTCTTCAGATCCTCGAGGCTGTGGTCGGCGACCCAACCATGGCCGTCGGTGGTGCGCTCGAGCGTCTCGTCGTGGATGACGACGACCTCGTCGTCACGGGTGAGCTGGACGTCGAGTTCGAAGCCGTCGGCGCCCTGTTCCAGGGCCAGCTCGAAGGCGGGAAGGGTGTTCTCGGGCGCGTAACCGCTCGCGCCGCGGTGGGCCCACACAGAGGTCATGGCGCCATGGTGGCAGGGCCGAGTGAACAGTTGGGTGAACGAAACGACACCGTGACGGCCAGGATTCGGCATCCGACCGGCTACGGTTCGGCGGGTGAGAGACGCAACTCCGGTCGACGCGATCGCCGAGGACCACACCCGCGCGCTGGTCGACCTCAGCCCCCTGTTGGCCACCATGCTGGGCGTGCCCGGGCGCGACCACCTCATGGACGACTTCTCCCCCGCCGGCCACGCCGCACTGGCCGAGCTCAACCGCGCAACCCTCGCTCGCCTGGACGCCGCCACCCCGGTCGACGCCACCGACGAGGTGACCGTGGCCGCGATGCGGGACCGCCTGGGCCTGGAGCTGGAGTCGTTCGAGGCCGGCGACCACCTGCGTGATCTGAACAACATCGCCTCCCCTCTCCAGGCAATGCGTGACATCTTCGACCTGATGCCGCACGCCACCGTGGAGCACTGGGGCACCATCGCGGGGCGCATGTCCGCGCTGCCCGCCGCGCTCGACGGGTACGTCGAGACCCTGCGCGCGGGCATCGCGGCGGGCAACACCCCGGCGATCCGGCAGGTGGAGCTCGCCGTCGCCGAGTCGGCTGGCCTGGCCGACCCCGAGGCGTCCTTCTTCACGACGTTCGCGACGGGGGCCGAGCCGGATGGCGCCGCCCCCGATGCCGGCCTGGCGGGCGAACTGGCGGCCGGTGCCGCTGCGGCCCGTGAGGCCTATGGACGCCTCGCCGACTTCCTGCGCACCGAACTGGTCCCGGCCGCCCGCGCCGAGGACGCCGCCGGGCGCGAGTACTACCAGCGCATGTCGCGGCTGTTCGTCGGCGCGAGCATCGACCTCGACGAGACCTACGCGTGGGGCGTCGAGGAACTCGCCCGGGTGACCGCCGAGCAGGAGGCGCTGGCCCGGGAGATCGCCGGGCCCGGGGCATCCGTCTCGGACGCCGTGGCCGCGCTCGACCGCGACCCGGCCCGCCAACTCGAGGGCACCGCGGCGCTGAAGGCGTGGATGCAGGAGACCTCCGACGCGGCGATCGCGGCGCTGGACGGGGTGCACTTCGACATCCCCGCGCCGCTGCACGCGCTGGAATGCATGATCGCGCCGACCCAGAGCGGCGGCATCTACTACACCGGCCCGACCGACGACTTCAGCCGCCCGGGCCGGATGTGGTGGAGCGTCCCGCCGGGCGTGACCACGTTCAACACGTGGCGGGAGAAGACGACCGTGTACCACGAGGGCGTCCCCGGGCACCACCTGCAGCTGGGCCAAGCCGTGTACAACGCCGCCGAGCTCAACACCTGGCGCCGCCAGATCTGCTGGCTGTCGGGCCACGGCGAGGGCTGGGCGCTGTACGCCGAGCGACTCATGGAGGAGTTCGGCTTCCTGACCGACCCTGGTGATCGGTTCGGCATGCTGGACGCCCAGCGGCTGCGGGCCACGCGCGTGGTGCTGGACCTCGGCGTCCACCTCGGCAAGCCCGCATTCCAGCAGTACGGCGGCGGCACCTGGGACGCCGACAAGGCGTGGCAGCTGCTGGTCGACAACGTGAACATGGACGAGGGCTTCCTGCGCTTCGAGCTCAACCGCTACCTCGGCTGGCCGGGGCAGGCGCCGTCCTACAAGGTCGGACAGCTACTGTGGGAGCAGATCCGCGCCGAGGCCGCTGCGGCCGCGGAGAGCCGGGGCGAGGAGTTCTCGCTGAAGGACTTCCATTCGCGCGCCCTGAACTCGGGGTCGCTGCCCTTGGACGTCTTGCGGGGTGCGCTGGTCGGCTGAGGCGCACGTCCGCGGGTTAGGCTGGGGTCTCCCCCAGGAGGTCGCGTTCGTGAATCGTCTGCTCGCTGCCCCCGCGCTCGCCCTCGCCCTCGCTGTGGGCTCCTGCACCGCCACGCCTTCCGATCCGGAGCCGCCCCCCGCAGCGCCGACCACGGTCGCGGCGTCCGCGTCGGCCGGACCCGACGATCAGGTGGGTGCGGCTCGACCTGGTGCGCTCGGGCGCATCCCCCCCTGACGACGGTGGCCGCCAGTGCACCCGCCGTCACGCAGGAGGGGTCGCTGGCCGGCTCCACGCTCCACCTCTTCGAGGTACGTGCCACCGACACGTCCACGGTTGTCACCTTCGGCCTCACCCACCCGTCGGGAGCCTCCTACGATGACGCGCTGCGCCGCGTGACCGGGTGGGCCCCCATCCTCAAGGCCGGCGACCGCGAACTGCAGCCCACCCGCACCCTGATGTATGGCAACGTGAACGACTCCATGCCGCTGGTGGCCCAGCCCCACGAGCTCGCTGCCGAGCCCCGGGCCATGTTCGCGAGCTACCCGGCGCTCCCCGCGGGAACCAGCGAGGTGCAGGTGGTCAGTCCAGCGCCCGGTGCGACCAGCCGGTCGACACCGCGTACAACACGATCGCCGGGCCCCCGACACCGGCAGCGGCACTCATGAAGCCGGACAGCAGCCCGGCGGAGACCTGGCCCGGCGTCCCGGTGAACACGCGAGCGCGCTCGCTGGCCAGCACCGCGCCCTTAATATTGACGGTCAGTACGCGGTCCGGTT
>CALMPQ010000397.1 GCA_937872005.1 uncultured Propioniciclava sp. | reverse complement strand
CGTCCAGTCGTCCGCACGCCACCGCGCACAGGTCGAGGGACGCCGCCCCGTGCCGCCGGATGTCGCGCACCTTCGGAATGACCCGGGCGGCCGCATCGGCCTGGCGGGCCCGCACCGACGCGTCGTAGGCGAAGCCCGTGCCGACGAGTGAGGCCGCCAGGTCGCCGGGTGGGGTGGGGGAGAGTGGCGCGCCGCCGAGGTGGGCACCCCCGCTGCGACGGGCGGTGAACAGGTCGCCGGACGCGGGGTTGAAGACGGCCCCGGCGACGGGGAACCAGCCGCCCTCGCTACGCGCATCCCCGATCACCGCGGCCACGCTGACGGCGTACTCGTCGTTGTCGTAGAAGTAGTTCACGGTGCCGTCGATGGGGTCGACGAGCCAGGTGATGCCGCTGGTCCCGGCACGGTCGAGCCCCTCCTCGCCCACGATCCCGTCCTCGGGACGCTGCTCGGCCAGCAGCCGGTGGGCGAGTTCCTCACTGCGCCGATCCATCGCTGTGACGATGTCGATCGCGCTCGTCTTCGTCGCGGCCACCGAGACGTGCTCGGGCCGCTCGTCCACGATGAGGCGCCCGCACGTGGTCGCCACCTCGATCGCGACGGCGAGGAGTTCGTCGAGCAGTTCGGGCCGGGGGAGAGCAGAACGCGCGTCCATGGCGTCCAGCTTCGCAGGTGTCAAACCGATCACGTATTGCGGTGTGCGCGTGGATGTGCTGGGAATGGTGGCGACAGAGTGCAAAGATGCCGCATCACCTCCGTGGAACCAGTGATAGGAAACTCGCGTGATCAAGCTTCGCACCATCGCGACCGCGGCCATCGCCGGCGTCGCCGCCGTCAGCCTCGCCGCCTGCGCCAACAACTCCGGCACCCCGGCCGCCCAGAACACCGCCGGTGGTGGCGCTGACGCCATCCAGCTCGTCAGCCAGGGCAAGCTCACCGCCTGCACCCACCTGGCGTTCAAGCCGTTCCAGTTCAAGGACTCGTCGGGCAAGATCGTCGGCTACGAGGTCGACCTCATCGACCTGGTCGCCAAGGACCTCGGGGTGACCCAGGAGATCGTCGACATCTCGTTCGACCAGATCACGTCCGGCTCGGTGTTCGCCGCCAAGAAGTGCGACGTGGGCGCCGCCGCCATCACGATCCGCGAGGAGCGCGCCAAGGCCGCCACCTTCGCCGAGCCGCACTTCGACTCGACCCTCGCCCTGCTGGTCAAGGCCGACTCGGGCTACACGAAGATCGACGACCTCAAGGGCCAGCAGGTCGCCGTCCAGACCGACACGACCGGCAAGGAGTGGGGCGACGAGAACGCCGGCAAGTACGGCTACACCACCCGCGTGTTCGACGACATGCCGACCGCCGCCAACACGGTGCTCGGTGGTGTGACCGCCGGCAACATCAACGACAACGGTGTGCTCTACGACTTCGCCAAGGACAACCCGACCACCAAGGTCATCCAGGAGTTCGAGACCGGCGAGCAGTACGGCTTCAACGTCAGCAACGACAACAAGGCGCTGGCCACCAAGATCAACGAGGTGCTCGACAAGGCTCGCGCCGACGGCACCTTCAACGAGATCTACAAGAAGTGGTTCGGGGTCGACGCGCCCAAGAAGTGACCTCCACACCCGCGGCGTCCGGTTGCCCCCACGGTGGCCGGACGCCGCGGCGTGACGTTTCCGACCCGACAGGAGACCGATGACGACCACGACGACGCAGCCCGGGACGGTGCCGCGCAAGAAGCTCTCCCCGCGCAAGCGGGCCCAGCGGATCCGCTGGATCCAGTACGCGATCCTCGCTGCGGTCGTGGTGCTGCTCATCCTGAACGTGGACGGCCGCCAGGTGCAGTCGGTCTTCTTCCGCGCCGACCTGGTGCAGACGACGCTGACCTCCGGCCTGCCGAACGCCCTGCTGAACACGATCTTCTACACCTTCGGCGCCTTCGTCTTCGGCCTGACGCTCGGCACGATCCTGGCCCTGATGCGGCTGTCGCAGGTCGCCCCCTACCGGTGGATCGCCTCGATCTACATCGAGTTCTTCCGGGGCGTCCCGGCGCTGATCGTGCTGCTGGCGTTCGGGTTGCTGTCGGTGGCGTTCCCCGGGCTGCGGTTCCCGCTCGACCCGTACGGCACGGTCTGGACGGCGCTGGGCATGGTGTCGGCGGCCTACATGGCCGAGACGATCCGCGCCGGCATCCTGGCGGTGCCGAAGGGGCAGGTCGAGGCGGCCCGCGCGCTGGGCATGCCCTCGGGCATGGCGATGCGCCGCATCGTGCTGCCGCAGGCCTTCCGCATCATCACCCCGCCGTTGACCAACGAGCTGATCCTGCTCACCAAGGACTCCTCGCTCGTGTACGTGCTCGGCCTGACGGCGTCCGCGTTCGAGCTGACGAAGTTCGGCCGCGACATCTCCAACAGCAACGGCAACCTGACCCCGCTGGTGATCGCCGGCCTGTGCTACCTGCTCATCACCCTCCCGCTCACGTTCCTCGTGCGGCGCATGGAGGCCAAGGCCAAGAAGGCTCGGTGAACGCGATGACTGTTCCGGCTGTGATCCCGACGGGGGACCGTCGCGACGAGATCCAGGTCTACGACCTGCACAAGAGTTTCGGCGAGGTCGAGGTGCTCAAGGGCATCTCGCTGACCGTGCACACCGGCGAGGTGGTCTGCGTGATCGGGCCGTCGGGCTCGGGAAAGTCGACGCTGCTGCGCTGCGTGAACATGCTCGAGGAGCCGACCTCGGGTCGCATCTTCATCATCAACGAGGAGATCACCGACCCCGACGCCGACGTGGATGCGATCCGCACGAAGATGGGCATGGTCTTCCAGTCGTTCAACCTGTTCCCGCACCTGACCGTGCTGCAGAACTGCACGATCGGGCCGATCGCGGTGAAGAAGGTCGCGAAGGCCCAGGCGGAGAAGTCGGCGCTGGAGTACCTCGACCGGGTCGGGCTCAAGCACCGCGCGGACGCGTTCCCCGCCCAGCTCTCCGGTGGACAGCAGCAGCGCGTGGCGATCGCCCGCGCGCTGACCATGGATGTGGAGATGGTGCTCTTCGACGAGCCGACCTCGGCGCTCGACCCCGAGCTGGTCGGTGACGTGCTCGACGTCATGCGGCGCTTGGCCGAGACCGGCATGACGATGATGGTCGTCACCCACGAGATGGCCTTCGCCCGCGAGGTCGCCGACCGGGTCATCTTCATGGACGGCGGCGTCATCGTCGAGGAGGGCCACCCCGACCAGGTCATCGGCAACCCGCAGCACGAGCGCACGCGGACGTTCCTGGACCGGGTGCTCAACCCGACCCACGTGCACACCGGTGAGCTCGATTCCAGCCGATTGCCCGAGGGGGGACCCGAGGCGGCCGGCGAGCTGCCCGACCCGGCGCTGCGCACCGATGCCCCCGGTCAGGGGCGCGGGCACCTCTGATCCTCTGGGCCCCGGGCCAAACTCACTCTCGAGTGTGACCTTGGGCCGGAATCGGGCCTATTTCGGTCCCAGACTCATGCATGTGTGTGAGTTTGTCCCGACGGGCGGGGGGAGCGGGTCGGCGGACGCCAGTCGCTCAGGCCTCCGCCGACACCGGGGGGCGCCGCTTGGCCTGACGCACCCGCCAGGCGATGAACACCACGAGCGCCGCGACGGCGGCGACGCCGAGCACGAGCGCGAGTGCGGGGTTGCGGGCCCACAACACCGAGAAGGCCTCGAACCCGGCCACGCCGACCGTGCCGTAGAGGAACGCCCACAGGACGCAGCCGACGATCATCGCCGGCAGGTAGCGGATCAGCGGCATCTTCGTCGCCCCGGCCGCCAGGTTCACGAGCGTCTGGAACCCGATCGTCAAGAACGAGACCGAGATCACCGGCGGGCCCCACTGGTTCAGCCGCTCGACGGCGCGCTGGTACCCGGGGCTGTCCATCATGCGCCGCGCCCGCGTCCGCGCGGCGCCCGCGTTGATCAGCCGACCCAGCCAGTAGGTGGCATTGGCGCGCAGGAACACGATCACGAACAAGGCCCCGACGATCACCAGGTACGGTGCATCCCACGTCATCGGGTTGAAGTTCACGTCTGCTCCTGTTCGTGCGGCGCTACTCCCGCGTCAGCTGCTGGCTGCGGTCGGCCGCCCTGCCCATGATCCACGAGCCCACCCAGATGGCCAACACCCCCAGCGTCGACCCGGGTCGGCTCGGATGCACCACCGTACCGGTCAACCAGACCAGCAGCGTCCCGAAGGCCAGCAACCCGTACGCCAACACCGCCAGCGTCGTGTCCTGCCGCGGGCCCAGCGGGGGGATCATCCGCAGCTCGAGGCGTCCGAGCCAGGGCACCGCCACCGCCACGGCGAGCAGCGAACCGACCGCCAGCACGGCGGGGGAGAGCACCAGCGGGGCGCTTACGGGATCCATCACGGCGACCACGGCCAACACCCCACCCACCAGGCCGATCAGCGGGATGTGCCACAGGTAGACGCTCACCATCACCGCGTTCAGCACGCCCAGCGCGCCCTCCACGCGCGGCGGCAGGGACGCCAACACCCCCGTCCGCTCGACCAGGCCGAGGACGCCGCACTGGGCGAGCGCCAGCGCCGCCATTGCGAGCGTCGGCGGCTGGATGTTGGCGATCGGCAGGTCGGCGAACCCCACCGAGCTCGGCGGGTAACCGAACCCGAACACGAGCAGCGCCACCAGCCCCGCCCCCGCCAGGATCGATGCCCACGGCACCCACACCGGACCCCGACGCCACCAGCCGCGCTGGTGGGCGATGCCGAACTGGTGCACCAGCGGCCACACGAACATCAGGTTGAGGTAGCGCAGCTCGTGGCGGTCGACGGCGAACGACCAGGCGTCCACCCCGGCGGCCAGGGCGGCCAACACCAGCATCGGCAGCACCCCGAACCGGTCGTGCAGCCGCACCGCCCCCGGCGCGACGACGACGATGCCCAGGTAGGTCGTGATGAACCACAGCAGCTGCATCAACAGGCGGCTCAACTCGGAGGCGGCGTCCAGCCAGCCGGCCCAGGCGGCCAGCGAGAAGACCACGGCGCAGAAGGTGACGAACACCGAGAGCGGCCCGATCAGGCGGCGCCCGCGGCTGGCGAGGTAGTGGCCGGCCGAGGTGCCCTCGCGGCGCATGCGGTCGATCGTGAGCGCGTGCGCGAAGCCGCCGGCCACGAAGAACAGCGGCATGATCATCAACACCCAGCTCAGGGGGTAGAGCCAGGTCGGCGCGGCCCAGGGCACCAGCGTCGGCCCGGCATCGGTGAGGACGATCCGGTACAGCAGGGTGTGGAAGACCACGACGACCAGCACCGAGAGGGCCCGGGCAAGGTCGATCACGTGGTTGCGTGGTCCCCCCGACATCACCGGGTCATGCTAACGGAGGCTGTCGACGCCCGGAACGCGGGGGCGTCGGCGCTGGGAACCCGGGCTGTCGGCGGGGGAGTAGGGTGACCGCGTGCAGGCGGCCTTCGGTGGGATCTCGACGATCTGGGTCGTCATCGGCGTCGGGTTCGTCATCGCCCACCTGGGGCTGGTCAACCAAGCCGGACGCCGCCTCATGTCGTTGCTGGCGTTCACCGTCGGCTCGCCGGCCCTGCTGTTCGCCCTGATGCTGCGCGCCGACTTGGCGGACGTGTTCTCGTTCACGGTCGTCACCTCGACACTGGCCGTCGCCGCAGCCGGGGCGATCTACCTCGCGATCGCCCTGCCCCTGTTCCGGCAGTCGCTGGGCGACGGGGTCATCGGGTTCATGTCGTCGTGCTACACCAACGCGGCGAACTTCGGCCTGCCGGTCGCCCTGGCGCTGCTGCACGACGGCACCTGGGTCGCGCCCATCATGCTGCTGCAGCTCGCCGTGATCATGCCGATCTGCCTGACCCTGCTCGACATCGCCAACAACCGCGGCTCGGGCGTCAAGCGGCACCCGGCGCGGTACCTCGCCCTGCCGTTCCGCAACCCGATCACGATCGGCATCCTGGCCGGTCTGGTCGTCAACCTGCTCGGGGTCGAGGTGCCGAGCGTGGTCATGCAGCCGATCGACATGATCGCCGGCATCGCGCTGCCCCTGATGCTGCTGGCCTTCGGCGTGTCCCTCCGCCTCGACCCGCTGCCCGGCAAGGGTCCCCACCGCGCCCCGATGTGGATCGCTGTGGTGCTGAAGGTGGTCGTGCACCCGTTCGCCGCCTGGGCGATCGGCACCGCCATGGGGCTCGCCGGCACCGACCTGTACGCCGTGGTGATCCTCGGCGCGCTCCCCACGGCCCAGAACGTCTACGTCACGGCGAGCCGCTATGCACAGGGCGAGCTGTTGGCCCGCGATTCGGTGTTCTGGTCGACGATCCTGTCGGTCGCCTCCCTGTTGGTCATCGCCGCGCTGCTGGGTTGAGGCTAGGTTGGGTCCGTGGACGACCTCAGCCTCACCTCCGACGTCTCCGACTTCGACTTCGACCGTTCGGCACTCGAGTCCTGGCGGCAGTTCGCGGAGCGCCTCGCCGAGGTGCTCTCGGTGATGGACGCCGGGGCCACCCTGTCGATCGGCTCGCTCGCGCTGGAGGG
>CALMPQ010000396.1 GCA_937872005.1 uncultured Propioniciclava sp. | reverse complement strand
TGCCCGACACGGGCCCCTGGCTCTTCCAGGGCTGGGTCGGGGCCTGGGACGGCGACACCATGTGCGGATACTTCAAGGGATCGCTGCTGTGCTCGACAACACCTCAGGACTGACGTGGCCGGTCGGCTCCGCTTGCTGACGGTCCTGCTCGTGGTCGCGGCGTTCGTCCTCGTGCCCTTCGCCCTGTGGGGTGACCAGATGGACGCCGCGGCCCCGGCACTCCTGTCGAGCCAGGCCCCACGCTGGGCGGTGGCCCTCCTCGGGGTGTCGCTCCTCGTCGTGGACGTCCTCGTGCCGATCCCCACCAGCGTCGTGTCCGTCATGTTGTGCGTCGCGCTCGGCTTCCCGTGGGGCATGGCCGCTGTGTTCGCCGGCATGGTCGGGGCGTTCGTCATCGGCCACCTCGTGGGGCGGGTACTGCCGACGGAACGCTTGCGCGAGTGGGTGGGCCCCGTGGCGTGGGACACGTTCGCGGCGCGCAGGACTGCCAGTCTCGCGTGGGTCGCCGCCTCTCGGCCGATCCCGGTGCTGGCCGAAGCCAGCGCCGTGATGTCGGGTAGCTTTCGAGTCCCCTTCCTGCCAGCGCTGGCTGCCGCCTCCTCGGGCTCGGCCCTGGTGTCTGCCGCATACGGCCTGGCGGTGCGGTTCGGAATGGAGCAGTCCGGGTCCACCCTCGCCGTTCTCGTCGTGTGCGCTTGCACAGGACCGGTGCTGGGCTGGCTGGCCCTGACGGCACTACGCCGCCCACACGCCGGACGCGGCGTAACGTGACGTGACAACAGGGCCTCACCCAAACCGGGTGAGACCCTGTCGATCACTCTGGGTGTGGTCAGCCGCGGGCGAGGCCAGCCGTGTGGTCCCAGAAGCGGTCCTCCGACTCCTGGTCACCCGAGAACAACCAGACCTCTTGGATGAGCCCGTCCTCCACGCGCAGCAGGTCCACGCCGTTCATCGCCATGGACACACCACCGTGGTCGCCCTTGAAGTGGATGCGGGCGGCGACCAGGTCACCGTTCGCCATGACCTCGTCGACCTGGTCGATCGCGAAGGTGCCACCGCTGAACTCGGCCATCGCGCCGAGCATCGGGAAGAGTTCGCCCTTGCCCACCTTGTCGCCGGACAGGTTGTTCCCACCCGGCTGGTGCCACACGACGTCGTCAGCGATCAGCGCGCCGGCCGCATCGAGATCACCCTGTGCGAGTGCGGCGAAGTAGTTCTGGACAGTTTGGACATTGCTGTCGGGCATGGTGCTCCTTGCGAGGGGGTGCGTCGGGACCGCGTCCCGGCGGGGCGGGGGTGCCCCGTCGCCGCGACCCTACGCCCCGGCGGTGAACGAGAACAAGGGAAGACCTCCCCCCTAAACTGGGCGACGTTACGTCTCACCTGACCAGCTGGGAGCCACGCCCATGACCACTGTCACCTCCGTCACCTCACACCTCGAGATGACGGTCACGCAGCAGGCACGCCTGGTGTTCAGCGTGGCCGTGGCGGCTGGCACGCCCACCGAGCGGGAGGACCTGGTCCTCACCGTCGACGGCGCCCCCGTCGAGGCCCGCGAGGTCACGAGCCTCGCCGGCACGCGGCTCCACGTCGTGGACGCCCCGATCGGCCGACTGGTCGTCGACTACGCGGCCGACGTCACGGCGTCCGCGCCGACCCCGGCCGTCACCGAGGCCGAACTGGTCGAGTACGCCCGGCCGTCGCGGTACGCCGAATCCGACCGCTTCAACGTGATCGCGCCGACGCAGTTCGCGGGCCTCACCGGCCAGGAGCTGATCACCGCGGTCAGCACCTGGGTGAACGGCCACATGCGCTACATCCCCGGCATCTCGGGCAGCGAGGATTCGGCGATCGACACCCTGCTGGCCGGCCAAGGGGTGTGCCGAGACTTCGCCCACCTGACGATCGCCATGCTGCGCGCCTGCGGGGTGCCCGCCCGCCTGGCCGCGGTGTACGCGCCCGGCCTCATCCCCATGGACTTCCACGCCGTCGCCGAGGCCGCCCTCGACGGGCGCTGGCAGATCGTGGACTCCACCCGCATGGCCCCCCGCCCCGGGCTCATCCGCATCGCGACCGGGCGCGACGCCGCCGACACCGCCTTCCTCACCGTGCTGTCGGGCCGCGTGAAGTTCGGGCCGGTGCGCGTCACCTGCTACGCCCACGGCGGCCTGCAGCAGGACGACCCGACCCAACCGGTCTGGATCTGACACCCCACTGAAACACGCGCACCCTAAAGTGGGCGCGTGAGCATCCGGGTCGCGCTGCACCACCAGACCACCTACCGGTTCGACAGACCGGCTCGCGTCTGGCCCCACGTCGTACGCCTACGCCCCGCCCCCCACAGCCGCACCCGCATCGAGGCGTACTCGCTGACGGTCACCCCGCCCGACCACTTCCTCAACTGGCAGCAGGACCCCTTCGGCAACTGGCTCGCCCGCCTCGTCTTCCCCAACCCGGTCGAGGAACTCAGCTTCACCGTCGACCTCGTCGCCGACATGACCGCCATCAACCCCTTCGACTTCTTCGTCGAGGAGTATGCCGAACACGCCGGCTTCACCTACCCCGAACAACTGCGCCGCGACCTCGCCCCCTACCTGCGCCCCGTCGGCGCGCACGAGGACGGCACGTCGGCGACCATCACCCCCGCCGCCGACCCCGCGGCCCTGCCCCGCGACGAGGTGGACGCCTGGGTCGCCGCGAACATCACCTCCCGCGGCCTGCTCGACGGGACGACCCGGATCGTCGACTTCCTCGTCGCCGTCAACGGCGCCATGCGCGGCTCGGTCGACTACACCACGCGCCTGGAGCACGGCGTCCAGACCCCGGCGTTCACCCTGGAGCGGGCCATCGGCTCATGCCGCGACTCGGCGTGGCTGCTCGTCTCGGTGCTGCGCCGCTGCGGCATCGCCGCCCGCTTCGTGTCGGGCTACCTCGTGCAGCTGGCCGGCGACGTCGTGCCGATCGACGGCGGGCCCGCCGGCCCGTCGGCCGACTTCACCGACCTGCACGCCTGGGCCGAGGCGTTCATCCCCGGCGCCGGCTGGGTCGGGCTCGACCCCACATCGGGCCTGCTCGCCGGCGAGGGCCACATCCCGTTGTCGTGCACACCCGAGCCCGAGTCGGCCGCCCCGATCACCGGCGCGACCGAGGTCGTCGACGTCAGCTTCTCCTTCGTCAACGAGGTCACCCGCGTCCACGAGGACCCGCGCGTCACCAAGCCCTACACCGACGAGCAGTGGGCCGCCATCGACGCCCTCGGCGAGGCCGTGGACGCCCGCCTGGCCGCCGGCGACGTCCGGCTCACCATGGGTGGGGAGCCGACCTTCGTGTCCGCCGGCGACACCTCCGACCCGCAGTGGGAGTCGGAGGCCGACGGGGAGGAGAAGCGCGGGATGGCCTCCTCGCTGGCGGTGAAGCTGGCCCACCGGTGGGGGCAGGGCGGCATCATCCACCACGGCCAGGGCAAGTGGTACCCCGGCGAGTCGCTGCCCCGCTGGCAGACCCAGATCGCCTGGCGTCGCGACGGGGTGCCGCTGTGGCGCGATGCGGCGCTGCTCGCCGACCCCAACACCCCCGCCACCGGCCCGGACGCCGACGCCGCAGCCCTCGCCCACGCCATCGGGGCACACCTGGGCATCGACGAGCGCTTCCTCGTGCCCGCGCACGAGGACACCCTGCAGGTCGCCCTCGACGAGGCCCGCCTGCCGCACGGCGAGCGCCCCGCCCTCGACCCCGACCCGGCCGCCACCAGCACGGAAGCGGCCCGCGCCGCTGCGGTCGAGGACGCCGAACCCGAGCTGGGCGAGCCGGCCGCGTGGGTCATCCCCGTCTTCGTC
>CALMPQ010000395.1 GCA_937872005.1 uncultured Propioniciclava sp. | reverse complement strand
GCCGCGTCCGATCTTCGGATGCCGGTCGCCGCCCACCTTGCCGGTGCCGCCGAGGGTGACCTCGTGCAGCATCGAGAAGTCGTCCTCGATCACGGCGGTCTCACCGATCACGACCGACGTCGCGTGGTCGAACATGATGCCCCGCCCGATGCGCGCGCCGGGGTGGATGTCGACGGCGAACACCTCCGAGATCCGCGACTGCAGCCACAGGGCCAGCGCGTGGCGCTCCGACACCCAGAAGTGGTGCGCGATCCGGAAGCTCTGGATCGCGTGGAACCCCTTGAAGTACAGCAGCGGCTGCGAGTACCCCCGGGTGGCCGGGTCGCGCGTCACGACGGCCTGCAGGTCGGCGAGCACCGACTCCTCGATGTAGTGGTCGCCGGCGAACGCCTCCTCGACCAGGTCGAGCAGCGTCAGCGCCGACATCACGGGGTTCGACAGCTTGTGGGCCAGCAGGCTGCCGAGCGCCTCCATCAACGAGTGGTGCCGCAGGATCGTCTCGTGCAGGAACCCGCCCAGCGTGGGCTCGGCGAGCATGTCCCGCTCCGCCTCGGCGCGGATGGTGCCCCAGATGTCGTGGTCAGGAACCGGCTGCGTCATGGCGCCAGCGTAAAGCCCCCGACAACAGCGCCGTATCCTGTCCGCCATGAAGGGCGCCCACGCCTACGCGACCATGCCGATCGACGAGCTGTACCGCTGGTTCGCCGGCGAGGCCGACCCCACCTCGCCCACGTGGGGCGCGCTGTGCCGCTGGGTCGCCGACACCCCTGCCCTGTGCGCGCGCCTCGACGCACTGCCCGGCCTGAAGCGCCAGCCCAACCTCTTCCTCGGCGCGATCAAGTACCTCGACGGTCCCCTCGTGGGCGGGCCCGCGTTCCTCGCGTGGGTCGACGCCCACTGGGCCGCCATCGAACGCCTCATCCTCACTCGGTTCACCCAGACCAACGAGCCCGGACGCCTCGCCGTGCTCACCCCCGTCTTCGCCTCCCTTCCCCAACCGGTCGCCCTGCTGGAGCTCGGGGCGTCCGCGGGCCTGTGCCTGTTGCCCGACCGCTACCCGTGGCTGGACGCCGATCTTGAGATCGCCCACCGCGCCGGGCTGGACGCCAACCCCCTCGACGCCTCCTCGCCCGAGGACGCCCGCTGGTTGCAGGCACTCGTCTGGCCCGGCGAGGACGAGCGTGAGGCCCGTCTCGCTGCCGCTCTGGCCATCGCCGCGGTCGATCCGCCGCCCGTCCGGCGCGGGACGCTGCCCGACGACCTGCCCGCCTTCCTCGACGCCGAGCTCGCCACCGCCGCCACGCTCGGGGCGACGCCGGTGGTGTTCCACTCGGCGACACTGGCCTACCTCCCCCGAACAGACCGCGACGCCGTCGTCGCAACGATCAAGCGCTCCGGCGCCCGGTGGGTGAGCTTCGAGGGGCCGACGGTCGTCACCGAGCTGAGGGGCCGCGTGCCGGACGACGGGCGTCCGTTCTTCGTGCTGGCGCTCGACGGCGAGCCCGTGGCCCGGTGCAGCCCCCATGGTGGGTGGGTCGACTGGCTAGGGTGATCCGGGTGACGAACCTGCGTTGGTCGACCATCCTCTTCGACTTCGACGGCACCTTGGGCAACACGATCCCGTTGATCCTGGCCTCCTACCGCCACACCATCGAGCGGTTCGGGCTCGAGGCGGCCGACGACGCGACCATCCGCTCGTGGATCGGCCGCACGCTGCCCGACATGTTCACCGAGCTCGTGGGTGCCGATCGGGCCCCGGAGTTGGTCGACGCCTACTCCGCGTGGCAGACCGACCACGTGGCCGAGCACCTCGTGGTGTACCCCGGCATCGACGAGCTGCTGGTCGACCTGGCCGCCGCCGGGGCCCGGATGGGGATCGCCACCTCGCGCCGTCGCGCCAGCGCAGAGTCCCTGGCCACCGCGCTGGGCCTGCACGCGCACCTGCCGCTGTTGGTCGCCATGGAGGACAGCGAGCACCACAAGCCCCACCCCGCGCCGCTGCTGCTCGCCGCCGAGCGCATCGGGGCGAACCCGGCCGACTGCGTCTACATCGGCGACGCGGTCGTCGACCTCGGTGCCGCGGACGCCGCCGGCATGGCCGGCATCGGCGTTACCTGGGGCGCCGGCCTGCCCGACGCGATGCGGGCCCTGCCCTCGATCGGGGTGGTCGACACCGTTGACCAACTCCGCGCGCTGCTCCTCACCGACTGAGCGGCTACCACGCCATCGGGACGCCGTCGGCCCGCGGCTCGCTCCCGGCCGCGTACCCGCCCTGCGGGAGGCGCCAGATGGCCTGGCCACGACCGAACGTGGCCGGGTGGTCGGCGACGACCACGTCGTGACCCCGGCCGCGCAGCCCCGCGACGACCGCGTCGTCGGCGGTGTCCTCGACGACCAGCTTCCCGGTCGCGGCGTCCCAGAACCAGCGGGGGGCGCCCAGTGCGGCCTGGGGGTCGAGGCGTTCGTCGATGGTGCGCAGGGCGACCTGCAGGTGCCCCTGGGCCTGCATGTGGCCGCCCATGACCCCGAATGGTCCGACGGCTTCGCCGCCGCGCGTCAGGAACCCGGGGATGATCGTGTGGAACGGCCTCTTGCCCCCGGCCAGCTCATTGGGGTGCCCCGGGACCAGCGAGAAGCCCGAGCCGCGGTTCTGCAGCGAGATGCCCGTGCCGGGCACCACCACGTGCGAGCCGAACCCGGCGAAGTTCGACTGGATGAAGCTCACCATCATCCCGTCGTCGTCGGTGGCGCACAGGTAGACGGTGTCGGACGCCCGGGGGTCCACGGCCACGGGATCGACAGCCCGATCACCGATCAGGGCCCGGCGACGGTCGGCGTGCGCCCCCGACAGCAGCTCGGCCGTCGGCACCGACACCACGTCGGGGTCGGTGACGAGCGCGTGCGTGTCGGCCAGCGCCATCTTCATCGCCTCGACCTGCACGTGCCAGTCGGCGACATGCTCGGCGGGCAGCCCGGCCAGGACGTTGAGCGCGATCAGCGTCGCGATGCCCTGCCCGTTGGGCGGGATCTCCCAGACCTCGTGGTCGCGGTAGCGCGCCCGGATCGGCTCGACCCACTGGCTGCGGTGCCCCGCGAGGTCGGACGCCGTGAGCAGCCCGCCCGTCCGCTCGGCGAACGCGACCATCGCCCGGGCGAGGTTGCCGGTGTAGAAGTCCTCGCCGTGGGAGTCGGCGATGGCGCGCAGCGTGGCGGCCATCTCGGGGAACGCCCGCACCTCACCCACCGCGGGCGCCGGGCCGAACAGCGGCAGGAAACCGTCGGCGCTCGGGTCGGGCTCGCGCGCGAGTCGCTCCTCCACCGCCCGGACGCCGCGGCCCCAGCCCCACGCCACCATCGGCGGCACCGGGGCGCCCAACTCGGCGTACTCGATCGCCGGGGCGAGGACCTCGGCGAAGGGCAGGCGTCCGAACCGCTCGTGCGTGTCGGCCCAGGCGCGGACCATGCCGGGGACGGTCACGGCGTCCCAGCCCAGGGCCGGCACCTCGGTGAGCCCGCGGTCACGCAGCGTGGACGCCGACGCCGCGGCGGGGGAGCGGCCGGAGCCGTTGAGCCCGTGCAGGCGGCTGCCGTCCCAGATGAGGGCGAATGCGTCGGACCCCAGACCGTTCGAGCACGGCTCCAGCACCGGCAGGCAGGCGGCCGTGGCGATCGCGGCGTCCACGGCGTTTCCGCTGGCCTGCAGGATGCGCAGGCCGGCCGAGGCGGCGAGGGGGTGCGAGGTGCAGACCACCCCGCGGCGGGCGTACACGGACGGTCGGGTCATCGGGCATCCTCCAGGTTCTTCTCGGCGGTCGTCAGGTCCTTCTCGGCGGAGGTCAGCGCCGCCTTCGCCTCCCGCAGCTCCCGTTGCGCGACGGCGAGCGCGGCCTCCGCACGCGCGAGTGCCTCCTCGGCGGACGCGCGTCGCTCGCGCGCGTCGTCCACCGCCGCGATCAGCGCGGGGTCGGGGGCTTCGACGGGCTCAGCCACCGGCTCGGGCTCAGCCGCCGTCATGGCGGCCAGCGCGGCGGAGAGGTCCACCTCGCCGAAGCCGCCGTAGGACAACGCGCGCTCGAGGCGTCCGGACGCGACGACCTCAGCGGTGGCCGCGTCGGCGAGGGCGGCGCGCAGGGTGCCGCGCACCTCTTCCAAGGCGGGGGCGCTCACCGCAACGCCGAGCGTGGTCAGGTGCGCCGACAGGTCGCGTACGACGCGGTTCTCCAGCGCCGCACGCCCGGCACCCAGCGTGCGCACGCGGGCCATGTCGAGGGCCGCCTGCGCCTCGCGCAGGGACGCGCCCAGGGCCAACCACTCACGCAGCGACACCAGGGAGGCCCGGGCCGCGACGTTCACGTACCACGCGGCCACGCTCGGCCGCCGCAGCGCCTTGACGCGCGCGGCGCCGTCCTTGTCGCCGGCGGCGCGCAGCGTCTTGGCCAAGGCGTCACGCGCGGCGACGAAGCCGCTGGGTTCACCGGCGAACAGGTCGTCGACGCGGTCGGCCGCGGCGGTCAGTCCCAGTCCCAGAAGAGTGAGTAGACGCCGGGCTTGGCGTCGGTCCAGACGAACTGGGCCTCGTTGCGGGCGAGGGCCACCGGAATGGTGTCGGCGGGCTCCTCCTCCTCCAGCGAGGGCTGGACGCCCGCGCGCACCGTCGTCGGCACTGCCGACGGGTGGAACCGCACGGCCAGGGACAGGGCCTTGACCGGGTCGGACACGGCGCGCAGCATCCGGAACGACGGCTGGGTGGAGGGCCCGAACGTCAGGCGGTACTCGGAGGTGAACAACTCCCCGCGCTGCATGGACCGGGGCGCCAGCATCTCGGCGACCAGCAGCTTGCGATCGGGCACCTCGATCACCTCACCGAGCGCGCAGCCGAACAGCGGCTCGATCGACTGGGCGGCGATCTCATCGGTGTCCTGCTCGTTGACGACCGCCCAGCGGTGCAGCCCCTGCCGCTCGGAGCGCCACACCACCCGGACCTCGAGGGAGCACTCGTTGCGGTCGGCGTCGACCTCGAGGAGGTCGTGCATGGTGACGCGGGTCAGCTGGCCCTGCATGTCGATGCCCAGGTCGTCGATGATCTGGGTCGCCAGCTCGCGCGAGGGGATCACGTTCTGCCACTCGAACAACTCCCGGCGGGTGCGACCGTCGGCGGTGTGCGTGTGCTGGGTGAGGTGGCCGGCCTCGACGTTGAGGATCTGCTCCAGCTCGACGAGCGTGTGGTAGCTCCGCGACCGGGTGGGCAGGGAGCGGCCGGACTGCCAGTAGCTGAGCGTCGCGATGCTCACCGGGACGCCCGCCGCGTCGAGGCGCGCACGGATGCGTTCCAGGGACAGGCCGCGGGCCTGGATGGCCGCGGTCAGCACCTCGGCGAAGGTCACGGGCTGGTCGGGGTTCACACGGGCATTGTTTCACGCGTGAGTCGGGAGCCCAGGTGGTGGCCCAACTCCTGACCGACCGCGGCCATGGCGAGGTCGATGGTCAAGGTGTCGCCCTCGACCCGGAACGTGCGCACGATCCGGGCCACCTCCTTGGCGGTCGGCGTGCCGTCCACGGCGGCGTCGGTGTGCACGGTCAGGACGCCCTCGCCCACGTCGGCGCGCCCCGCCCCCCGTTCCACGTGGCCGGTCGGCAGGGCTGCGACGATCTCAACGGCGCCCTCGCCCACGCAGCGGAGGTAGCCCGACTCGGTGTGCATCGGCCGGCCCTCGGGTGACCTCGTCCGCTGGACGAACGCGATGAACGGCTTGCCGGTGTGGGTGAACGTCCATTCCTCGGTGTAGTCGAACGACGTGATGGTCGGGTAGGAGCCCCGACCCGTGCCCCGCCAGGTGCCGAGCAGCGCGGCGAGCGGTGCGACGTGGGGATGCAGGTCCATGGACCCATCTTGCCCCGAACGGGTCAGGAGTGCTCGACGAGCCCCAGCTCGTAGGCCCGCACGACGGCCTTCAGCCGTGAGGGCACCCGCATCTTGGTCATGATCGCCGACACGTGCGTCTTGACCGTGGACTCGGAGACGAACAGTTCCTCGGCGATCTCGGTGTTGCTGTACGCGGCGCACAGCAGGCGCAGGATCTCGAGCTCCCGAGGACTGAGGCCCAGCTCGACGCCCGGTGTGGGGCGCGTCTTGCGCCCGTCGTTCAGCAGCAGGCTCGTGATCGGGCCGGGCGAGACGACCGAGGTGCCCTGCATCACGGCGCGGATCGCGTCGACCAGGCCCGAGGGCGACGTGTCCTTCAGCAGGAACCCGTTCGCCCCGGCGCGCAGGGCGTCGCGGACCGCCCCGTCCTCGTCGAAGGAGGTGATCACGAGGATCTTGATGTCGGGCAGGGTGGTGCGCAACGCCTGGGTGGCCTGGATGCCGTCGAGCTTCGGCATGCGGACATCCATCACCACGACGTCGACCGGGTCGCGCGTGATGGCGGTGACCGCCTCGGCGCCGTTGGTGAGTTCGTGGTGGACCACGAACCCCTCGGCGCTGTTCAGGTAGGCCACCAGGGCGGCGCGCACGATGGCATCGTCATCGACGATCGCAACGGTCACGGGGTCGGCCATGGGCCCATTATTCTCCGACGGGCAACTGGACGCGCAGGATCCACGTCCCGGAGGCCACCGTGGCCTCGAGTTCGCCACCCACGGCGCTGACGCGCTCGCTCGCGCCGATGATGCCCAGACCGGTCGTCGACTCGGGTGCCGCGGCCCCCGGGCGCAGGGGGTTGGTGAAGACGGCTTCGAGGACGCCGTCGTTGACCTCGACCAGGAGCCGGCACGGGCCACGCCCCGCGTGCTTGACCATGTTGGACGTCGCCTCGACGACCACCTTGGCCAGGGTCTCGCGGACGGAGCTGGGGAGGGCGTCCAGATCGGTCGAGGTGCTCACCTGCAGCGTGAGCCCGTGGGCCGCCAGCTCGTCCTGGCGTTGACGGATCACGTCCTGCACCGTGGTGAGCCGCCAGGGGGTGTCCTCCTCGAGGTCCAGCTCGGGGTCGTTGCGGCGCAGCGTCTCCATCATCCCGCGCAGGTCGCGGACCGACCGCCGACCGGTGGCGATGATGAAGTCCAGATCGGCGAGCAGCTCGGGGTCGTCGGTGGCCCGGAGTTTCATCTGTTCGGCGCGCATCACCATCGTTGTGGTCGCGTACGAGACGGTGTCGTGCAGGTCCCGGGCGATGCTGCGCCGCTGGCTGCGCAGCGCCTGCGACCGCATGCGGGCCTGAAGCTCTCCCTCGCGGCGCAGCCGGTTGATGGTGCGCCCGGTGGCCCAGGCGAGGCTGACCAGCACCGTCCAGATCACGAAGGTCTGGGCCTGGTCGACGAACGAGTCGTTCATCGGCAGCGTCTTGGCGATCGCCAGCACCAGGTACAGGGGGGCGGCGATGTCCCGCAGCACGGTGCGCCCATGGGCACCGTTCGACACGATGGGGATGAACAGGGTGAAGATGGCGGCCGACACGTGGTCGGTGGCCAGGACCACGAGCAGCATCATCGCTGCCACCCCGAAGGTGCCCAATCGCGGCCACCGGCCGGTGATGCCCGCGAAGAAACACAGGCCGAACTCGGTGAGAGCCTCGATCGGGGTGCGCTCGCCGGTTTGGGTGGGGAACGTCTGGGTGTAGATGAACGACAGGAAACCCATCGTGGCCTCGGGGACACCGCTGCGCCCGAGTTGCGCGATCCAGCCGGGCACGCGCACCCGCCGCTGCGGGGGCGTGG
>CALMPQ010000394.1 GCA_937872005.1 uncultured Propioniciclava sp. | reverse complement strand
AACGACCGCGGCGACCATCGCCCAATAATGGTGGCTGGCCCCCAGCGCCCCCGCGATCGGGATCGTCAGGGCGCCGGCCAGGAAGGCCGCGAGTCCGTGCACGCCCGCCTCGAGCAGGACGCCGCGCCAGTCGACCTCGCGGAGTGGTGTGGGCGCGAACGCGACCCACGGCGTCCGGCGGGTGGGGAAGATGCGCCCGGCCTGCCCCAGCAGCAGGGCCAAGCCGAGGGTCGCGGTGGCCGCGATCATGCTGTCCTCGAGCGTGCCCCGCGGCGCGCGAGGAGATGATGGCCGCGAAGCAGAAGATGTGGAACAACGACCCCGCCGGGCGGATCCTGAGCGCACCCGCCCACCCGGCCGCCAGGAAGGCGACGAGGCTGGTCAGGAGCACCTTGGTCCACAGGCCCGGCAGCGTGCCGTGCGGGATCACCGAGGCGGCCAGGTGCCCGGCGAGCATCAGGATCCAGAACGTCGCCCCGACCTTGAGCTGCGCCAGCAACCGGTCGACGTGGCCGGGCACGCGCCCGTAGACGTTGGTGAACGCCGCGAAGACGGCGAACACTGACAGGTCGAGGCGATCGAGCAGCAACAGGGCCGCCATCGGCAGGAACACGCCGAGCGCGCAGCGGATCGCGATGCCGTGGTCGGCGGGCGCCTTGCCCAGGGTGAACAGGTTGCGGAGTGCGAGGGGTTGTCCCGCGACCCGATGATCGTCGACAACACCCCTCGCACGTCCTGCATGGTTCCCGTCCTATCACGACGAGGGTCAGACCACGAGCGGCCGATCGGTGGGCTGGATGGGCTTCGGCAACGCCGAGCTGCCCTGCAGGTAGGCGTCCACGCCGTTGGCCGCCGAGCGGCCCTCGGCGATGGCCCACACGATGAGCGACTGACCGCGCCCGGCATCCCCGGCCACGAACACGCCGGGCACGTTGGTGGCGAAGTTGCCGTCGCGGGCGATGTTGCCGCGGGGGTCGAGCTCGACGCCCAGCTCCTCGATCAGGCCGGCCTTCTCGGGGCCGACGAAGCCCATGGCGAGCAGCACCAACTCGGCGGGGATCTCCCGCTCGGTGCCCTCCACCGGCGCGAACCGGCCGTCGCTGAACGCGACTTCGGTCAGGCGCAGGCCCTTCACCTGGCCGTCCTCGCCCGTGAACTCGGTCGTCGAGACCGAGTACACCCGGTCGACCTCGCCCTCCTCGTGCGAGGTGCTGACCCGGAACAGCATCGGGTAGGTCGGCCACGGCTGGCCGGCCGGACGCCCCGCGCTCGGCGTGGGCATGATCTCCAGTTGCGTCACGGACGCCGCACCCTGGCGGAGGGACGTGCCGATGCAGTCCGAGCCGGTGTCGCCGCCGCCGATGACGACGACGTGCTTGCTGGTGGCGGTGATCTGGTCCTCGACCTTCTTGCCGACCGCCACGCGGTTGGCTTGGGGCAGGAACTCCATGGCCTGGTGGATGCCACCCAGCTCGCGCCCGGGGATCGGCAGGTCGCGAGCCACGGTCGATCCGACCGCCAGCACGACCGCGTCGAAGCGGTCGAGCAACTGCTCGCCGGTGATGTCGACCCCGATGGTGGTGTTCGGCTTGAAGACGGTGCCCTCCTGGCGCATCTGCTTGAGGCGCCGGTTCAGGACCTTCTTCTCCATCTTGAACTCGGGGATGCCGAACCGCAGCAGGCCCCCGATGTCGTCGGCCCGCTCGTAGACGACGACGGTGTGCCCCGACCGGGTCAGCTGCTGGGCGGCCGCGAGGCCCGCGGGCCCCGAGCCGACCACCGCGACGGTCTTGCCGGTGTGCCACTCGGGCACGACCGGGATGACGCGCCGGTCGTCCCAGGCCTTGTCGGCGATGGCCACCTCGATGTTCTTGATCGTCACCGGTTCCCGGTTGATCCCGACCACGCAGGCCGTCTCGCAGGGAGCCGGGCAGAGGCGTCCGGTGAACTCGGGGAAGTTGTTCGTCGCGTGCAGCCGGTCGGTGGCCGAGCGCCACAGGTCGTTGTGGATGAGGTCGTTCCACTCGGGGATCAGGTTGCCCAGCGGGCAGCCCTGGTGGCAGAACGGGATGCCGCAGTCCATGCAGC
>CALMPQ010000393.1 GCA_937872005.1 uncultured Propioniciclava sp. | reverse complement strand
TGCAAAACCACGGCCGGCTTCCCCGGCACGTTGGCCGCGTTCTGGCAGCAGGTCGGACGCGCGGGCCGCGCTGGGCGGGACGCCGTCGCCGTGCTCGCCGCCCGGGAGGATCCCTTGGACGCCTACCTGGTTTCCCACCCCGAGTTGATCTTCGACCGGCCCGTCGAGCGGACGGTCGTGCCCGCCGACAACGCCTTCGTGCTGGGGCCACACCTGTGCGCGGCGGCGCAGGAGCGCCCTCTGGTCGAGGAGGATGAGGAGTGGTTCGGGCCGTCCCTGGTGGGGTTGGCCGAGAGGTTGACGGCGCAGGGAGCCTTGCGGCGGCGTCCGCGGGGCTGGTTCTGGACGCACGCCGCCCGCGCCGTCGACTCGATCGACCTGCGCTCGATGCAGGGCAAGGCGGTGGAGGTGGTGGACTCCGCCACCGGGCGGGTGATCGGCCAGGTCGACCCCTCGGCCGCAGACCGGACGCTGCACCCCGAAGCCATCTACGTGCACCAGGGCGAGACGTGGTTCATCGACGAGCTCGACCTCGGCGACCGGGTGGCGCTGGCACACCGGTCGGACCCGAACTGGTTCACCCAGGCCCAGTCGGTGGCGGGGGTGACAGTGCTGTCGGAGTCGGCGTCGCGGCCGTTCGGATTGGGGCAGTTGCACGTGGGCTCGGTGGAACTGTCGAACCAGGTGGTGGCCTACCTGCGGCGGGACTCCGAGACCGGCGAGGTGTGGGACTCGACACCCTTGGAGTTCCCCGAGCGGCGCATGGTGACGCGGGCCGTGTGGTGGACGTTGCCCGACTCGGTGCTGGCTCGGCTGGGCGACGTGGTGGACGCCGAACTGCTCGACCTCGGTGGCGCCGCGCACGCGGCGGAACACTGCGCCATCGGGTTGCTGCCCGCCTTCGTGCCGTGCGACCGCTGGGACATCGGCGGGTTGTCGACCGTGCTTCACCCTGACACGGGGCAGCTCACCGTGTTCGTGCACGACGGGCTGCCCGGGGGCTCGGGGTTGGCCGACCGGGGCTTCGAGATGGCCGAGGCCTGGTGGGGGGCGACGCTGCAGCGGCTGCTCACCTGCCCGTGCGAGCAGGGCTGCCCCGCCTGCGTGGTGTCGCCCAAGTGCGGCAACGGGAACAACCCCCTCGACAAGGCGGGCGGGGCTGGTTTGGTGGCCCTCCTGATGGGGCCGCAAGCCGTTATCTGATCGTTATCTGGAGGGCTTCGCCGCCGACCGGTTTTGTCAGAGCCGGCCGGTGGAATAGGTCACATGAGCGAAACAGTGTTGGAGGGTCACCCTCACCCCGGCACGCCACCGGGGCAGGACGTCTATGACCAACTCGCCGTGGTGTTGCGCGATGAACGGGTGTCGGCCGCGGCCAGGTTGGCCCTGATCGTGCGCGCGTGTGCGGAGGAGGACCTGTGCGAGCAGGACCTCCTCGACGAAGATCCCGCCCCGGATGCGGCGTTGGGGCGGGATGGCGCCGAGCGATGGGTGCAGGTCGGCGCCGACGGGACGCCGCGGGTGGCGGAGTTCGTCGTGCTGAACCTGCAGGCGTTGGTGGGGTGCAGCGTGCAAGCGATGCGCGCACGGATGGCGGATGCCCTGAACCTGAGGCACCGGCACCCCTGCTTGTGGGAGGCCGTGCAGGACCTCACCGTGGAGGCTTGGCAGGCGATGGTCGTGGTGACCGAGTGCCTCCGCGCCGGGCTCGGCGGGCAGGAGGCGATGCAGGTCGACGAGTGGCTCGCCGAGGGCATCGCCCTGCTGGGCTGGGCGCGGGCGCGCCGGCTGCTGAAGGGGCTGATTGTGCGCGTCGATCCGGCCTTGGCCGCCGAGCGGGCGGCCAAGAGGCGCGAGCAGCGAGGGGTGTGGTCGTCGTCGATCGAGGACGGCTGCGTCACCGTCGAAGCCCGCCTCGATGGCGTTGACGGCTTGGCGCTGGAGGCGCAGGTGGCCAGGATCGCCCGCCACCTCGCCGCCGATGCGCGCGCCGAGGGTGGCGAGCCCGACCCTCTGCCGCACCGCCGCGCCCGGGCCTTGGCGATGCTGGCGACGCCCCACTTGGCTGCCGCCTACTTGGAGGACCACGAGGGTACGGGCGAACGGTCGGCACCCCGCATCGACCCCGACAAGCTGCGCCCGCAGGTGAAGCTGTACCTGCATTTGCACGCCGACGACGTGCGGTTGCCCGAGGGCGGCTCGGGTGTGGTGCGGCTGGAGAAGCACGACCCGGTGACCGTCGCGTCCTTGCGTGACCTGCTGCGCGGGAGCGTGGTGCGGGTGCACCCGGTGGTCGACCTGAACCGTCCGCCGGTGACCGATGCCTACGAGGTCCCTGACCGCCTGCGCGAGCACGTGGTGTTCCGCAACCCCTACGACCTGATGCCGTGGTCGGGGACGGGCTCCCGGGAGTGCGATCTCGACCACACCGAGGAGTACGACTTCGACGACTGGGAGGGGCGCGAGCAGACGAGCGCGGAGAACCTCGGTCCGCTGGGGCGCACGGGGCACCGGGGCAAGACCCACGCGGGCTTCGACTGGGAGCAGTTGAAGCCGGGGGTGTTCTGGTACACCACCGAGGCGGGCTTCCAGTACCTGGTCACGCCGAACGGCACCATGCCGATGGGTCGCCACCCCGACGCCCGCCGGACGCCGAGCCAGCCGGCCCCCGCCACCCGGCCGGTGACCGAGATGCGCGAGGGACCGGCGATGCCCCCACCCCCACCGCCCCATCTCGAGGGCGTCGGGGAGGACCCGCCGTTCTGAGCCCGGCCGCAGGCCTATTCGGGGGCCCCGGTGACCATG
>CALMPQ010000392.1 GCA_937872005.1 uncultured Propioniciclava sp. | reverse complement strand
CCCTCCCGACCGAGCGGGCCGAGGCCGGGGCGTCCGCCCCGGAGGCCAACGACGAGTTGGCCGTGCGACGCGCAGCCCGCAACGCCGTCTGAACCTGCGCGCCCCCGCGCGCGTTGGGTAGGTTTGGCCGCATGCAGCCCTTCCTGACCCGTCACATCGGCCCCACCGAGTCTGACCGGGAGGCGATGCTCGCCGCGGTCGGCGCCGCGTCCCTCGACGCGCTGACGGACGCGGCGGTCCCGACCGACATCCACACCACAGGGCCGCTCGCGCTCGCCCCGGCCGTGTCGGAGGCCGCCGTCCAGGCCGACCTGTCCCGCATGGCCGCTCTGAACAACCCGCTCCGCCCCATGATCGGGCAGGGCTACCACGGCACCGTGACGCCGCCGGTGATCCGGCGCACGCTGCTGGAGAACCCGGCCTGGTACACCGCCTACACGCCCTACCAGCCCGAGATCAGCCAGGGTCGCCTGGAGATGCTGCTGACCTTCCAGACGATGGTGGCCGACCTGACCGGCCTGCCCACGTCAGGGGCGTCCCTGCTGGACGAGGGGACCGCCGTGGCCGAGGCCGTCGGCGTGGCGCGGCGCCAGCAGCGCAAGGGCTCGGTCGTCCTGGTGGATGCGGGGATCCTCCCGCAGTCGCTCGCGGTCGTGCGCACGCGGGCGCTGGCGCTCGACATCGAAGTCGTGGTGACAGCCGACCTCGTCGAGGGCCTCCAGCGGCATGACGCGTTCGCCGTCGTGGTGCAGCTGCCGGCCGCCGACGGCTCGATCCGGGAGCTGGATGACCTGCGCACGATCGCGGCGAAGGCCCACGAGAACAATGCGCTGGTCATCGCGGCCGCCGACCTGCTGTCGCTGACGCTGCTGCCGGCGCCGGCGGAGTGGGGCGCCGACATCGCGGTGGGCTCAACGCAGCGCTTCGGCGTCCCGCTGTTCTACGGCGGCCCGCACGCCGGCTACATCTCGGTGGGCGCGGGCATGGAGCGCCAGCTGCCCGGCCGCTTGGTGGGCCTGTCGAAGGACCGGCACGGGACGCCCGCGCTGCGCCTGGCGCTGCAGACCCGCGAGCAGCACATCCGCCGCGAGAAGGCGACCTCGAACATCTGCACCGCCCAGGTGCTGCTGGCCGTGACTGCTGCGGCCTACGCCGTGTACCACGGGCCCGAGGGGTTGCGCGGCATCGCGGGCGACGTCGCCCGGGGCGCGCGTCGGCTGGCCGCGGCGATCGTGGGTGGCGGGGGCGCACTCGTCTCCGAGCGCTTCTTCGACACGATCACCGTCCGGGTCGACGGCGAGGCCCGGCGGGTGGTCCGCGCCGCGCGCGAGCAGGGCGTCCACCTGTGGGCGATCGACGACGACCTGGTCAGCATCTCCGTCGGCGAGGACGTCACCGAGGACGAGCTGGCCGCGGTGGCGTCCGTGTTCGGTGTGACGCTCGGCGACGAGGAGTGGGGCGGCCTCGGCCAGCCCGAGCGGGAGACGCCGTACCTGACCCACCCGGTGTTCCACCTGTACCGCTCCGAGACCGAGATGCTGCGCTACCTGCGCGCGCTGTCCGACCGCGACTTCGCGCTCGACCGCGGCATGATCCCGCTCGGCTCGTGCACGATGAAGCTCAACCCTGCGGCGTCCATGGAGCCGATCAGCTACCCGGGGTTCGCCAACCTGCACCCCTTCGTGCCGGCCGAGGACGCGCGCGGCTACACCGAGCTGATCACGCGGCTGGAGGCGCAGCTGGTCGAGATCACCGGCTACGACGCCGTGTCACTGCAGCCCAACTCGGGCGCGCAGGGCGAGTTCGCCGGGCTGATGGCGGTGCGGTCCTACCACCGGGCGCGCGGTGAGGAGCACCGCACGGTCTGCCTGATCCCGGCGTCGGCGCACGGGACGAACGCGGCCTCCGCCGCCATGGCGGGCATGGACGTGGTGGTGGTCAAGACGGCCGCCGACGGGACCATCGACTTCGATGACCTCGAGGCGAAGATCGCCAAGCACGCCGACAAGCTGTCGGTGATCATGATCACGTACCCCTCGACCCACGGCGTCTACGAGGCGCGGGTGGCCGAGCTGTGCGAGACGGTGCACGCGGTGGGGGGCCAGGTCTACATCGACGGCGCGAACATGAACGCGCTGGTCGGGCTCGCCCAGCCGGGCCGCTTCGGTGGCGACGTCAGCCACCTCAACCTGCACAAGACGTTCTCGATCCCGCACGGCGGGGGTGGTCCGGGCGTCGGCCCGGTGGCGGTGCGCGAGCACCTCGCCCCGTACCTGCCCAACCATCCCGTCGTCACGGACGCCGGGCCGGTCACGTCGTACGGGCCCATCTCGGCTGCACCCTGGGGATCGGCGGGCGTGCTGCCGATCACGTTCGGCTACATCGCGATGATGGGTCCGTCGCTGCGCGAGGCGACCCAGGTGGCGGTGCTGTCGGCGAACTACCTGGCCCGCAAGGTGGGGGAGCGGTTCCCGATCCTGTACACCGGGGAGGAGGGCTGGGTCGCGCACGAGTGCATCGTCGACCTGCGGCCGCTGACCAAGGAGACGGGGATCACGGTCGACGACGTCGCCAAGCGCCTGATCGACTTCGGCTTCCACGCGCCGACGATGAGCTTCCCGGTGGCGGGGACGCTGATGATCGAGCCGACGGAGTCGGAGCCACTGGTGGAGTTGGATCGCTTCGTCGACGCCATGCACGCGATCGCCGACGAGGCCGCCCGCGTGAAGGCGGGGGAGTGGCCGGCCGACGACAACCCGCTGGTCAACGCACCCCACACGCTCGCCGAGGTCGCTGCCGACGAGTGGACGCACCCGTACCCGCGCAGCGCCGGCGGCTTCCCGTCGGGGCAGGCGCTCGGGGCGATCTCGACTGGGGGCCGCGACAAGTACTGGCCGCCCGTGGGCCGCATCGACGGGGCGTGGGGGGACCGCAACCTGGTCTGCTCCTGCCCGCCGATGGAGTCCTACGAGGACTGATTCTCCTAGCCACCCGCGGGTGGGGTGTTGGGAGTTGGGCCCGGCGCCCTAGGGTGGGTTCATGGGGGAGTTCATCGAGAAGCTGAAGTCCAAGCCGTGGGTGGCCCACCTGCTCGCGGCGGTCGGCCGGTTCGGCGACCGTCTGGGCGGGCAGTTCGCCGCAGCGATCACCTACTTCTCGGTGCTGGCGATCGTGCCGGTGCTGATGGTCGCGTTCGCCGCGCTCGGGTTGACACTGACGTTGTTCCTGCCCGACGTCCTCGACCAGGCGAAGGCATGGATCACCGACACGGTGTCGGGGTCGGGTGACCTCGGCGACCAGCTCGGTGCCGTCGTCGACCAAGCGTTCAACAGTTGGCAGGGCGTCGGGATCGTGGGGTTATTGTCGGCCGCCTGGGCCGGCGCCAACTGGGTGAACAACATTCGCTCCGCCGTGCGCGCGATGATGCGTCCCGACTTCGACATGGCCGAGGAGAAGCCCAACATCGTCGTGCAGACGCTGAAGAACCTGGCGATCCTGCTGGCACTGTTCGTGCTCGTCGGGTTGTCGATGGCGATGACGACGGTGGCGACAGCCGCGCGCGACCTCGTCGGGGGGTGGTTGGGCCTCGACCGGGTGCCCGGGGGCGAGACGCTGCTGGCGCTGCTGCCCGTCGTGGGGACGCTGCTGGCGGGCTTCCTGCTGTTCGCGTTCCTGTTGAAGGTGTTCCCCGAGCGTCCGGTGCCGGTGAAGGTGCTGGTCAGGGGCGCACTGATCGGAGGCGTGGGCATGGCGGCCCTGCAGTACCTGACCGGAACGCTGGTCGGGGTGTTCTCGGGCAACGCCGCGGCCGCGGTGTTCGGCAGCGTGATCGTGACGATGCTGTACTTCAATCTGTTCGCGACGCTGATCCTCGTCGTGGCCGCGTGGGTGGGGACCCACCCCGAGTTCGTGGGCCCCGACGTCACACTGGCCGACCACGTGCCGGCCCAGCCGACCGACTACGCGACCAAGAAGGTGGCCGCCGAGCTCGAGGCGGCCCGGTTGCGCGAGGAGTCCGAGCGGGTGCCGGCGTCCGTGGCCGTGCACTCGACGCGGGTCGGCATGGGGCTCGGGGCGATGTTCGGCGGGGCGCTGGCCGGTTTGGCCGCTCTGGTGGCCGCCGTCCTGAGCGGGTTGCGGGGGCGGTGAGCCGGGGCGTCCGGGGGGCGAGGTGCGCCGACACTCACCCTTGTCACCGGTGAGGGGGAATACAACGCCCCTCGCTCGTGACAAAGGTGAGTGTCGCGCCTCGATCGCTCAGTGGGCGGCCGGCGGGGCCGCGACGGGGGCGTCCTGACCGATGGCCTCGAGCATCTCCAGGTACCAGTCCTGGGTGATGTCGAAGGGCTTGCCGCCCGCGATGCGGGCGAACTCGATGGGGCGGAGCTCGTCGCCGCGCTCCTCGTCGTGGCCGATCACGCCCGGCTCGCCGCGCAGGGCGGCGTCGACGGCGAGTTCACACATCGACTCGATCAGCTCGAGGTCGTAGGCGTTGGAGGCAGCGGAGCGGGAGTAGTAGCCCGACTTCTGCACCAGCGTCTTCTCGGCGCCCAGCATGGCGGCGAACTGCTTGCCGAACCACGCGCCGGGGTTGACCTTGTCGAGGCGCAGGTGGCCGAACGCGTCGCGGGCGACCTCCTCACCGGCGGCCTCCATCTCGGCGACGATCGCCTCGACGCCGGCGCCCTCGGAGATGAAGAGGTTGACGCAGCCGACCTCGTCCATGACCTTCGACAGGCGGGCGGCCTCGGCCTTGAGGTCGATGACGGCCTCGGGCACGTAGACGCCGTGCACGTCCCACGCCGTCGAGTCGAGACCGATCTCGGGCACCCAGGTCTGCTCGGTGAGCCAGTCGCGGTACTTGCGGGCCGTCGCGGCGGTCAGCCAGCCACAGTTGCGGCCCATGACCTCGTGCACGATCAGCATGCGCGGGTTGGCGTTGTGCTCTGCCAGCACGTTGCGGGCGAAGCGGGCACCCATCTCAGCCGCCGTGTCGGCGCCCAGACTCTGGCGGATCGGGATGACGTCGTTGTCGATCGTCTTGGGCAGGCCGACGACGGTGAGCTCGTAGTCGTGCTCGTGCAGGTAGTGCGCGAGGTCGGCGGCCGTGGTGTTGGTGTCGTCACCCCCGATGGTGTGCAGGATCGTCACACCATCCTCGATCAGCCGGTCGGCGGCGAACTTCAGCGGGTCGACGCCCTCGCCCACGAGGCCGCGCTTGACGAGGTCCTTGGTGTTGGTCAGCTTCACCCGGCTGTTGCCCACGGGGGAGCCGCCGAACTCCTTCAGCACGTTGGCGTTCGCGCGCACGTTGTCGGTCACGGTCAGGTAGTCCCCCGACAGCAGGCCGGCGTAGCCGCTGCGGTAGGCGATGATCTCGATCTCGGGTGCAACCTGGGTGTAGCGCTCGATCAGCCCACCGATGGCGGTGGACAGGCAGGGGGCGAACCCACCCGCGGTGAGCAGGGCGACCTTCTTCGTCATGACGACCTCTCGCTTGTCTCAGCAGTTCTTCGGCCCCCAGCCTAGGGGTTCGGACGCCGCCGTTGCCGCGCGGTTGCCACCCGGCCACCCTGTGGATGGCCGGGTGCCGGGTGTGCAACGGTGGCAGGATGGGAGGTGCCCCACCCACCCAGGAGCACCCATGGAGCGCACCCCTGCCCCCAGCCGCGGCCAACGCGGCCAGGCCCTCTCGGCGTTCGTCGCCGTCGTGTTGACGGCGCTGTTCGGCGTCGCGGACCTCGTCATCGACGGCGGGGCCAAGTCCGCGGCACGGGCGGAGGCCGAGTCCGTCGCCGCCCACGCGGCCCGCGCTGCGGTGGACGCCAGCGCCCTCTTCCGGGCGACGGGGTCCCCGATCGACGTGGGGGAGGTGCGGGCGGCCGGGGCACGCGTGCTCGCCGATCGGGGTGTCGCGGGCGAGGTGACCATCAGCGCCGGGGAGGTTCGCGTCTCGACCAGGATCACCACCCGCACCGTGTTCCTGAGCCTGCTGGGCATCACCACCCTCACCTCCGAGGGCGACGCCACCGCGATTCTGGAGCGCTGACCGCTTCTTTAGCGATAGAGAGCAACCCCTGGTTGCCCACTGTATCGATACAGAGCACCATGGAGGGACAGCAGCGTCGAACGAAGACGGGGAGGAGGGGCAGCGATGGCACGGGTCACCATGAAGGACGTCGCGCAGGTGTGCGGCGTCTCCGTCATGTCGGTGTCGAACGCCTTCAACCGGCCCGACCAGCTCTCCGCCGACCTGCGCGACCGCATCCTGCAGCGCGCCGAGAAGATGGGTTACGCCGGCCCCGATGCGCGGGCCCGTACCCTCAGGACCGGCCGGTCGAACACCTACGGCGTCCTCTTCGCCGAACCCCTCGGCTATGCCTTCACCGATCCCTTCGCGACCCGCTGGCTCGCGGGGTTCGCCGAGGCGATGGAGGAGCGGGGGGCGAGCGTCCTCCTGTTGCCCGTGCCCGCCGGCGCGCCCGGGGCGCTGGAGGCCGTGCAGAACGCCGCCATCGACGGGGTGGCCGGGTTGTGCGCCTCGGAGACCGCGCTGGACGCCGCGCGCC
>CALMPQ010000391.1 GCA_937872005.1 uncultured Propioniciclava sp. | reverse complement strand
ACCGACCAGCTCGGTGACGTCGTGGACTACACGGTCCGTTACTCCGGCGGCAACAACGCCGGCCACACTCTGGTCGTCAACGGCGAGAAGTACGCCCTCCACCTCTTGCCCAGCGGCATCCTGAACCCCGGCATCCCGGTGATCGGCAACGGCGTCGTCGTCGACCTCGAGGTGCTGTTCAGCGAGATCGATGCCCTCAACGCCCGCGGCGTCGACACCTCGAAGCTGATCCTGAGCGCCAACGCACACATCATCGCGCCGTACCACAAGGTGCTCGACAAGGTCACCGAGCGGTTCCTCGGCAAGCGCAAGATCGGCACCACCGGCCGCGGCGTCGGCCCGGCCTACGCCGACAAGATCAACCGCGTCGGCATCCGCATCCAAGACCTGCTCGACGAGCAGCTGCTGCGCGACAAGGTGGCTGCCTCCCTGATCCAGAAGAACCAGCTGCTGGTCAAGGTCTACAACCAGATGGAGATCGACCCCACCGAGGTCGCCGACCACCTGCTGTCGTTCGCCGACCGGGTGCGCCCCATGGTGCGCGACGTCGCCCGCGAGCTGAACGACGCCCTCGACGAGGGCAAGCTCGTCGTCTTCGAGGGTGCCCAGGCCCACCACCTCGACGTCGACCACGGCACCTACCCGTACGTGACGTCCTCGAACCCGATCGCCGCGGGTGCCTGCACCGGCTCGGGCGTCGGCCCCACCCGCCTAGACCGCATCGTGGGCATCGCCAAGGCCTACACCACGCGCGTCGGTGAGGGCCCGTTCCCGACCGAGCTGCACGACGCCGATGGCGACCGCCTCCGCCACGACGGAGGCGAGTTCGGCACCACGACCGGACGCCCCCGCCGCTGCGGCTGGTTCGACCCGCTGGTGGTCGAGGCGTCCTGCACGTACAACGGCGTGACCGACGTGTTCCTGACCAAGCTCGACATCCTGACCGGCTGGGAGAAGATCCCGGTGTGCGTCGCCTACGAGATCGACGGACGCCGCGTCGAGCACTACCCCGTGCTGATGGACGACATCGTGAAGGCCAAGCCGATCTACGAATACCTCGACGGCTGGACCGAGGACATCTCCGGTGCCCGCACCTTCGACGAACTGCCCGCCACCTGCCAGGCCTATGTTCGCCGGCTTGAGGAGCTCATCCGCTGCCGCATCTCCGGCATCGGCGTGGGCCCCGGCCGCGAGCAGGCGGTCATGATCAACGACCTCATCTGACGGTGGCTGAGCCTGTCGAAGCCCTCCTCTACGACGCCGACTGCGGGTTCTGCGCGCGGTCGGCGTCGTGGCTGTCCCGGCAGGGTGTGCCGGGGGTGCGGTCGTTGCAGTCGGTCGACCTCCCGGCCTTGAGCGTGGACGCCGCCCGTGCGGCCCGCGAGATCCCGGCCGTCCTCGCCGACGGACGCGTCGTGTACGGGGCTCGCGCGATCGGTGAGGCGATGAGGTTCGGCCCGCCGTGGCTGCGCGCCGCGGGCTGGTTGATGCGCGGGCCGCTCGCGTGGCCGGCGGCGCTGGTCTACCGGGTGGTTGCCCGCTTTCGGCACCGTCTGCCGGGTGGCACGGGGGAGTGCCGCCTCCCCTGAATCACTCGGGGGTGTCTCGTCCGGATCGTTGACGGTGCAGGCTCATCGAACGTCAAGAATCGGCCCTCCGTTTTGACGCTCGAGACGCTTCCACCGTCAAGCATCCAGAGCAGACACCTTATGGCCGTTTCCCCGAGGCCGTGAGTCTGGAGGTCTGCCGCTAGGGTGACCGCAATGGCCGGGGGAGGCGCGATGGCTAGGCGTGGCAACTCAGACATCACCCTGCGCGAACGCATCCAGTTCGCATCGGGGGACTTCTTCGTCGGGGGCGGGGCGTCCCTGATCAGCGTGCTCTACCTGATCTTCCTCACCGATGTGGTCAAGCTCGCGCCCGGCCTGGCCGGCACGGCGGTGCTCGTCGCCAAGCTGTGGGACGCCGTCAACGACCCCCTCACCGGGACCATCTCTGACCGGGTGCGCACCCGGTGGGGCCGACGGCGTCCGTTCATTCTCGTGGGGGCGCTGCTGCTGGTGCCGGCGATGGCGCTGTTCTGGCTGCCGACCCCGCCGCCGTCCTCGCAGGTGGGCCTGGCGGTGTGGGCGGCCCTCACCTACATCGCGTACAACACCGTGCAGACGGTGATCTCGGTGCCGTACGCGAGCCTGTCGACCGAGATCAGCACCGACTTCGACCAGCGCAACAAGGTCAACGTGCTGCGGTTGCTCTTCTCGACCGTCGCCAGCGCCGGCACCACCCTGCTCGCCGCGCGCCTCTTCGAGGACTACCGCCACGGACGCCTCGAGCTCACCGAGCTCTACCTCACGATCGTCTTGGCGTTCGGCGGCGTGTTCGTCCTGCTCATGCTGGGGGTGGCGCTGTTCACGCGCGAGCGGGTGCCCCTGCCGGCCCGGTCGGAGCAGCTGACGCTGCGGGGCTTCCTCGCGCCGCTGCGGCTCGGAGCGTACCGGCGCCTGCTCGGCATGTACCTGTGCCAGGCCCTGGCCTTCGACGTGATCACCGCGACGGTGCTCTACTACACGCTCTACGTGGTCACCGGGGTGAGTTCACAGGTCCTGCTGGGCATCTTCATCGGCATCAACGTGCTCGCGTTCCCGGTCGTGAACGTGCTGGTGGGTCGGGTCGACAAGGCGCGCATCTACCGCACCCTGCTGCCCCTGGCCGTGGTGATGGCGGCGGTCGTGGCTCTCTTCCCGCGCGGCGGTGCCCCGGGGCTGCTCTACGCGGCCACCGTCGCGATGGCGATCGGGTTCGTGGGGGCGCAACTGATGAGCTGGGTGATGTTCCCCGACGTGCTGGATGCCGCCGAGCTCGCCACCGGCCAACGCAACGCCGGGGCGTACTCGGGGTTGATGACGTTCATCCGCGGGCTGGCGACGGCGTTGACGATCCAGGGCGTGGCGCTCGTGTTGCAGGTGACGGGCTACCGGGCCCCGGTCGGGACCGAGGTCGTGGCGCAGGGCGAGGCGGTCCAGTGGGGGATCCGCCTCACCCTGCTCATCGCGCTGGTGCTGCTGCTCGGGCTGGGCTGGGTGGTCGCGCGGGGCTACCCCCTCACCCTCGCCCGCTGCCGGGCCATGCAGGTCGAGCTGGCTGCGCGCCGCGGCGCCCCCGACGCGTCGGTAGGCTGACGGCGTGCCCCGTGAACTGACCGTCCTCGTCCTCGGCAATGGTGGCCGCGAGCACGCGCTCGCCCTCGCCCTGCACCGCGACCCCTCGGTGGTCGGATTGCACTGCGCCCCCGGCAACCCGGGCACGGCTGCGATCGCCACCAATCACCCCGTCGACGCCACCGACCCGGACGCCGTGGTCGCCCTGGCGCGCCAGCTGGGGGTCAACCTGGTGGTGGTCGGCCCCGAGGCGCCGCTGGTCGCCGGGGTGGCGGACGCCGTGCGCGCGGCCGGCATCGCCTGCTTCGGCCCGTCGGCCGCGGCCGCGCAGATCGAGGGCAGCAAGCAGTTCGCCAAGGAGGTCATGGAGGCGGCCGGGGTGCCCACCGCGGCGTCCGTCTACTGCACGACGGTGGCGGAGGTGGCCGCGGCGATCGACCGCTTCGGCGCTCCCTACGTCGTGAAGCAGGACGGCCTGGCCGCCGGCAAGGGCGTCATCGTCACGTCTGATCGCGACGCGGCGCTCGAGCACGCCGCCGGAGCCCTGCCGGCCATCGTCGAGGAGTACCTCGACGGGCCCGAGGTGAGCCTGTTCGCGATCACCGATGGGGTCACGGCGCTGCCCCTGCAGCCCGCGCAGGACTTCAAGCGGGCGAGGGACGGCGACGAGGGTCCGAACACGGGTGGCATGGGCGCGTACTCGCCGCTGCCGTGGGCTCCCGAGGGCCTGGTCGACGCGATCATGCGCGATGTCGTGCAGCCGACCGTCGACGAGATGGCCCGGCGCGGCACGCCCTTCTCCGGGCTGCTGTACGCGGGGCTGGCGCTGACGTCGCGCGGGCTGCGCGTGGTCGAGTTCAACTGCCGCTTCGGCGACCCCGAGACCCAGGCGGTGCTGTCGTTGCTCGAATCGCCGTTGGGTGAGGTGCTGGACGCCGCGGCGTCCGGTCGGTTGGCCGAGGTGGGCGACCTGCGCTGGTCGGAGGACGCGGCGGTGGTCGTGGTGATGGCCGCCAACGGCTACCCGGGCACCCCTGACAAGGGCGGACGCATCGACGGCCCGCACGTGTTCGGCTGCGGCCCCGAGGGGCTGGAGGGTGATGTGGTGCACATCCTGCACGCCGGGACCTCGATGGAGGACGAGCACCTCGTCGCCGCCGGCGGCCGGGTGCTGGGGGTGGTGGCGCGGGCGTCCGACTTGGCCGGTGCGCGCGAGGCGGCCTACGGCGCCATCGACGCGCTGGAGTGCCCGACCCTGTTCTGCCGCCGCGACATCGCCGAGCGCGCGGCGTCCGGGTTGATCGGGACGCCAACCCTGTGAGCACGTATCAGCTGCGGCCTTGGCACCCCGAGGACGCTCGCGAACTGTTCGAGGCGGTGCGCGACCCGGAGATCGCGCGGCAGATGCCGCCCTTCCGTTCCGAGGCCGAGGCGAGGGCGCTCATCGCCAAGTTCGCCGGGTCCGATGACGTGGTGGCGTACGTGATCTCTGACGAGTCCGAGGTCGTGCTGGGCGGGGTGATGGCCCAGCTCAACCGGCCCATGCGAACGGCCTGGCTCTCCTACTGGTTGGTGCCGGACGCCCGCGGGCTGGGGCTGGCCTCGCGCGGGACCGTTGCCCTGGCGAACTGGTTGTTCGCCCAAGGGGTGCACAGGCTCGAACTGGGGCTGCGGCTGAACAACCCCGACTCGCGCAAGGTAGCCGATCGGGCGGGCTTCATCCAGGAGGGCATCATGCGCGAGGAGCTCGAGTACGACGGCGTCCGGTACGACACGGCGCTGATGAGCCGGCTTGTCAGCGACCCGGTGCCCCCGACCGCGACGCTGCCCGGCCTCGAGGCGTAGTCAGCGCGTCCAGCCGGACAACCAAGCCGTGCTCTCCGGGCCGATGTCGGAGACGCCGCGCGGCGCCTTCCTGATCGCCGGTGCGCAGCAACGCGCGGCCCATGAGGCT
>CALMPQ010000390.1 GCA_937872005.1 uncultured Propioniciclava sp. | reverse complement strand
ATGGCCGAGCACCAGGTGCGCCGCCTGCCCGTCGTCGACGGCGGCAAGGTCGTCGGCATGGTCGCCCAGACCGACGTCGCCCGCGACCTCGACGAGGGCACCACCGGCGAGGTCGTCGAGGAGATCTCGCAGGCGTAACCACCGCCGCTCGCCCCCACCGCGAGGTGGCAGGATGCCGGGCGTGACGCACCACAGGACAGGACTCGGCTGGCTCGTGCTGGCCGGCGTGACCTGGGGCACGTCGGGCACGCTCGGCGTCCTGCTGCGCGGCGAGTCGGGGCTCTCCCTCCTCCCCGCCGGCGGCTACCGCATCCTCGTCGGCGGCCTGCTCATCCTCGCCTTCGTCCTGCTCACGCGGCGGTTGCGGATGCCGCGCACGACGTCCGCATGGCGTCGGGTGGCCGGGCTGGGGCTGGCCTCGGGGCTGTACCAGATCACGTTCTTCAGCTCGATCGGCTACATCGGCATCGCGGTGACTGCGCTGGTCACGATCGGGTCGACCCCCATCATGGTGCTCGCCATCGA
Source organism: uncultured Propioniciclava sp. (assembly GCA_937872005.1). Classification (GTDB taxonomy): domain Bacteria; phylum Actinomycetota; class Actinomycetes; order Propionibacteriales; family Propionibacteriaceae; genus Propioniciclava. The sequence continues at coordinate 1,988 of CALMPQ010000390.1, read as the reverse complement.
GACCCTGACCGGCCGGGTCAAGCTCACCGGACGCCTCGCGCTCGCCCTCGCCGCCGCCCTGGTCGGACTGGTGCTGTTGGCCGGTTCGCCGCCCGCCGGGCTGCCGGTGAGGGACGCCCTCATCGGCGCCACGCTGTCGCTGGTCGCCGGCGCCTCGTTCGCCGCGATCAGCCTGCTCGGCGCCAACCCCGACCCCGACTTCGACGACGCCACCGGCACCGGCCTGGCCTTCGTCGGTGGTGGCATCGTCGTGCTCGCGGTGGCCGCCCTGTTCGGACCGATCGGATTCACCGTCACCCCGCTCGCGATCCTGTGGGTCGTGCTGCTGGGCCTCGTGCCGTCGGCGGTCGCCTACCTGTCCTACCTGCGCGGGCTGCGCACCCAGTCGGGCACGATCGGGTCGCTGGTCGCGCTGCTCGAACCGGTCACGGCGACCACCCTCGCGGCCCTCGTCTTCGCCGAGTGGCTGACCCCCTTGGCTGCGCTCGGCGCCGCGCTCCTGCTGGCCGCGGTGGTTCTCACCACGCTCGGCAGCGGGACGTCGGTGCCCCGTGACACCATGGAGCCCGAACTCCATCCCTGAGTGAGGTAGCCATGGCCGACGTCCCCGCGAGGCCCGCCGCCGACCACCCACGCCCCACCTTCGCCCGCACGCGCTGGACCTCCCTCGACGGGACGTGGGAGTTCACTGAGGGCGCCTCCTCAGACGCACCCCTGACTTGGGAGTTCGACCGCACCATCGAGGTGCCGTTCCCACCCGAGTCAACGGCGTCCGGCTTGGGGCTTGAGCGGTGCGACCACCCCCGCTACCGCCGCGCCTTCGACCTTGTGGACCTCGCCCCGGCCCCCGGCGAGCGGGTGCTCCTGCACTGCGAGGCCGTCGACCACGCGGCCCGGGTCTGGGTCGACGGCCAGTTCGTCGGCGGCCACCAGGGCGGCTACACCCCGTTCACGCTCGACATCACCCATGCGCTCGGCGCGGGCCCCGACCACGAGATCGTCCTCGCCGCCGACGACCCGGCCCGCGACATGGAAGTGCCCCGCGGCAAGCAGGATTGGCACGACCAGCCCCACGCGATCTGGTACGGCCGCTCGTCCGGCATCTGGCGGTCGGTGTGGCTCGAGGTGGTCCCGGCCGTGCGCCTCGCCTCGGCGGCTTGGACGACCCGCGACACCTTCGGCACCCTGCACGGGTTGGTCCGCCTCGAGGGCTGGTCGGAGGAGGACGAGCTGATGGTCGAGGCGTCCTTCGCCTGCGAGGGCACCGACCTGGGCACGGTGACCGCGACCGCCTCGGCCGCGCTCGTCGAGCTGACGGCCCGACTCGGCAAGGCCGCCCACGCCGACACCCCCCTGCTCTACTGGACGCCCGACCTGCCGATGCTCATCGACACCCGCCTGCGCCTGCTGCGCGGCGGCGAGGTGCTCGACGAGGTCACCGGCTACACGGGCCTGCGCACATTCGCCGTCCGCGACGGCGTGGTCGAGCTCAACGGCGTCGCCGTGTTCTCCCGGCTGGTCCTCGAGCAGGCCTACTGGCCCGACACCCACTTCACCGCCCCCTCGCCCGACGCCCTGCGCGCCGAGGCCGAGCTCATCAAGGGGCTCGGCTTCAACGGCCTGCGCATGCACCAGGCCAGCGCCGACCCGCGGTTCCTGCGTGCCTGCGACGAGGTGGGGCTCATGGTGTGGGCCGACGTGCCGGCCGCCTACCTGCACACCCCGCGGGCCACCGCACTGCTCACCTCGACCCTCACCGAGCTGATTGCGCGCGACCGCAACCACCCGAGCGTCGTCGCGTGGGTGCCCTACAACGAGAGCTGGGGCGTCTTCGGCGTTGCCGACGACCCCGCGCAGCAGGCCGCCGTCCGCGCCGCGTACTGGCTCGCCAAGACACTTGACCCGTCCCGGCTGGCGATCGGCAACGATGGCTGGGAGAACGTGGTGGGCGACCTCGTCGGCGTGCACGACTACACCCACGACCCGGC
>CALMPQ010000389.1 GCA_937872005.1 uncultured Propioniciclava sp. | reverse complement strand
ATCGAGCACCTCGAGGGCATCTCGACGGTCGACAACTGGCTCGGCCCGATCGTGGCCGACGCCGAGGCCGGCTTCGGTGGCCCGCTGAACGCCTACGAGCTCATGAAGGGCATGATCCAGGCTGGCGCCGCGGGCGTGCACTGGGAGGACCAGCTCGCCTCGGAGAAGAAGTGCGGCCACCTCGGTGGCAAGGTGCTCATCCCCACCAAGCAGCACGAGCGCACCCTGAACACCGCCCGCCTGGCCGCTGACGTGTCCGGCGTGCCGTCGGTCATCATCGCCCGCACGGACGCCGAGGCCGCGACCCTCATCACCTCCGACGTCGACGAGCGCGACCAGCCCTTCATCACCGGCGAGCGCACCGCCGAGGGCTTCTACAAGGTGAAGAACGGCCTCGAGCCCTCGATCGCCCGCGCCAACGCGTACGCCAACTACGCCGACCTGATCTGGATGGAGACGGGCACCCCCGACCTGGAGCTGGCCAAGCAGTTCGCCGAGGCCGTCAAGAAGGAGCACCCCGACCAGCTGCTGGCCTACAACTGCTCGCCGTCGTTCAACTGGAAGAAGCACCTCGACGACGCAACCATCGCCAAGTTCCAGCGCGAGCTGGGCGCCATGGGCTACGCCTTCCAGTTCATCACGCTGGCCGGCTTCCACGCGCTCAACTACTCGATGTTCGACCTGGCCCACGGCTACGCCCGCGAAGGCATGAGCGCCTACGTGAAGCTGCAGGAGGAGGAGTTCGCCTCCGAGGAGCGCGGCTACACCGCCACCAAGCACCAGCGCGAGGTCGGCACGGGTTACTTCGACGCCGTCGCCACCATCGTCAACCCCGAGAGCTCGACCACCGCGCTCGCCGGCTCGACCGAGACCGAGCAGTTCCACTAAGCCGACGCCCGACCCTTCCGAAAGGGGGACACCATGACCCAGGGCATCGATCCTGAGATCAACCCGCGCTTCAGCAAGCAGGCACCCACCGTCGCCCCGGGTGAGGAGCAGATCCTCACCCCGGCCGCGATCGACTTCATCGTTGAGCTCAACGATGTCGCCACCGGACGCCGTGACGAGCTGCTCGCCGCTCGCAGGGCCCGCCGCGAGGCGATCTCGCAGGGCAGCGACCCGACGTTCCTGCCGGAGACGGCCCACATCCGGGCCGACCAGGACTGGACCGGCGCCCCCTTGGCGCCGGGCCTGGAGGACCGCCGCGTCGAGATCACCGGCCCCACCGAGCGCAAGATGACCATCAACGCGCTCAACTCCGGTGCGCTGACCTGGCTGGCCGACCTCGAGGACGCCAACCAGCCGGCTTGGGAGAACATGATCGGCGGGCAGCTCAACCTCTTCGAGGCGATCCGGGGCACGATCGAGCTCACGACGCCCGAGAAGGAGTACCGCGTCACCGCCGAGCGGACGCCGACGATCATCGTCCGCCCCCGCGGCTGGCACTACGACGAAAAGCACCTGTTCGTCGACGGGAAGCCGATGGTGGCCGGGGTGGTCGACTTCGGCCTGTACTTCTTCCACAACGCCAAGGCCCTCATGCGCCGCGGCCGGGGGCCATACTTCTACCTCCCGAAGACCGAGAGCCACCTCGAGGCACGCCTCTGGAACGACCTCTTCATCAAGGCCCAGGACCTGCTCGGCATCCCCCGCGGGACCATCCGGGCCACGGTGCTGATCGAGACCATCACGGCCGCGTTCGAGATGGAGGAGATCCTCTACGAGCTGCGCACGCACAGCTCCGGCCTCAACGCCGGCCGCTGGGACTACCTGTTCAGCATCATCAAGAACTACCGCGACCGGGGCACCGACTTCGTCCTCCCCGACCGCGCGCAGGTCACGATGACGGCACCGTTCATGCGGAGCTACACCGAGCAGCTCGTCCGGGCGTGCCACCGCCGCGGCGTCTCGGCGATGGGCGGCATGGCCGCGTTCATCCCGAACCGCCGCAAGCCGGAGGTCACCGAGAACGCGTTGGCCAAGGTGCGCGACGACAAGACGCGCGAGGCGAACGACGGCTTCGACGGCTCGTGGGTGGCCCACCCCGACCTCGTGCCGGTCTGCAAGGAGGTCTTCGACGCCAAGCTCGGGGACAAGCCGAACCAGATTGACCGTCGGCGCTTCGACGTGATCCCCGACGACGAGGCGCTCATCGACCTGGCGATCCCGGGTTCGAGCGTCACCGACGCCGGCGTCCGCACCAACATCGATGTGGGCATCCGCTACATCGAGGCTTGGCTGCGGGGCAACGGGGCCGTGGCGATCCACGACCTCATGGAGGATGCGGCCACCGCCGAGATCTCTCGCTCGCAGATCTGGCAGTGGCGCAACGCCGGGGTCACCACCGCCGAGGGCAACGCGGTGACCACCGAGTGGCTCGGCGAGGTGTTCGACGAGGTGTTCTCCTCGCTCGAGCGTTTCGACGGTGACCGGTACGATGACGCCCGGGGCCTCTTCCAGGAGGTCGCCCTGGCCGACGAGTACCCGGACTTCCTCACCCTCCCGGCGTACGACCGGTACGTGGCCTGACACACCCGAATCTGCCCCCTCCCGCGCGTGGCTCCTTACACGCGTGGTGAGGGGGCTTCGGCGTCGGCAGACACCTCGACCCACGGCCACGGGTGGGCGGCCTCCAGCTGGGCGGCCAACCGCAGCAGCACTCCGTCCGCGCCACGGCGTCCGGTGAGCATGACGCCGATCGGCAGGTCGACCCCGTCGAGGTGGGTGCGCACCAGTTGCAGGCTGATCGACGGACGCCCGGTCAGGTTGGCGACCGAGGTCCAGGGCGTGTGCTCGATCTGGGCGGCGAAATCCGCGGCCGGGTCGGCGTCGTTGCGCAGTTGGCCGACGAACGCGGGCGGCTGGGCGAGCGTCGGGGTGAGGACGACGTCGAGACCCGCCCAGTTCTGGTCGACCTCGTACTCCAGCAGCTGGATCGCGGCGAGTGCCCGGGCGTACTCGGCCCCCGAGACCCGCCGGCCCCGAGCACGCAGCCACGCGGTCATGGGGGTGAGGAGGTCCTCGGCCTCGGGCGGCAGCGGGATCGACGCTGCGCCGGTGCACCAGACCGCGTCGAAGGCGTCCCAGCGCTCGGCGGGGAACGCGCGTGGGGCCTCCACCACGTCGTGGCCGAGGTCGGCCAACGAGGCCGCGACGGCCTCGACCGCTGCGCGGCAGGCCGGGTGCACGGCCGCGGTGTCGGAGATGACGGGCACCGTCGTCACGCCCACCCGCAGCGAGCCCGGCGCCCCCACCAGGGAGTCGAGGAACCCGTGGCCGGGGGCCAGGAC
>CALMPQ010000388.1 GCA_937872005.1 uncultured Propioniciclava sp. | reverse complement strand
CGGCAAGATCAAGCCCGGCTTCGAGATGCTGGTCAACAACTTCTCCGCCGGCATCTGGGGGATGATCCTGGCCGTCGCGGGCTTCTTCGCGCTCAGCCCGGTCGTCACCGGCGTCAGCACCGCGATGGGTGCGGGCGTGCAGTTCCTGGTCGACAACGGCCTGCTGCCGCTCACCTCGGTTCTGATCGAGCCCGCCAAGATCCTGTTCCTCAACAACGCCATCAACCACGGCGTGCTGACCCCGCTCGGCCTGGCGCAGAGCCAGGCGACCGGCCAGTCGATCCTGTTCCTGCTCGAGGCCAACCCCGGCCCGGGCCTCGGCATCCTGCTCGCCTTCATGTTCTTCGGCAAGGGTTCGGCCAAGGCGTCCGCCCCCGGCGCGGCGATCATCCACTTCCTCGGTGGCATCCACGAGATCTACTTCCCCTACGTGCTCATGAAGCCGATCATGATCATCGCCGCCATCGCCGGTGGTGCCAGCGGCGTCCTGATGAACGTCCTGTTCAACGGTGGCCTGCGGTCGCCGGCCGCCCCCGGCTCGATCATCGCCGTCTACAGCGCGATCACCCCGCAGGGCGCGCTCGGCGTGACGATCTCCTGGATCGTGGCCGCGGCCGTGTCGTTCGCCGTCGGTGCCGTGCTGCTGCGCGTCAGCAAGGACAAGGGTGAGGGCGACCTCTCCCAGGCCACGGCGTCCATGGAGGCCATGAAGGGCAAGAAGTCGTCGGTCGCCGGCAACCTGACCGGCGCGGCCGCCGGTGCGGGCGTGGCCACCCTGGCCGGCCCGATCAAGAACATCGTGTTCGCCTGCGACGCCGGCATGGGCTCCTCGGCCATGGGTGCCTCGGTGCTGCGCAAGAAGATCAAGGACGCGGGCTTCGGGGACATCAAGGTCGTCAACCAGGCGATCGCGAACCTGACCGACTCCTACGACATCGTGGTCACCCACCAGGACCTGGCCGCCCGCGCCAAGCCGCTCGTGCCGTCTGCGGCGGTCTACACCGTCGACAACTTCATGGGCAGCCCCGTCTACGACGAGGTCGTCGAGGCCGTCAAGGCCGCGAACTCGGGTGGGGCGCAGGCCGCGCCCGCGGCGTCCGAGGCCGTGTCGGCGAAGCCGAAGCGCAAGAAGACGCTCGACCCGAACGTGCTGCCGCGCGAGGCCGTGAAGCTGGGCCTGCGGGCGAGCAGCAAGGAGGACGCCATCCGTCAGGCCGGCCACACCCTGGTCGCCATCGGTGCGGCGGACGCCGGGTACGTCGAGGGCATGGTGGCCCGGGAGAGCCAGGTCTCGACCCTGATGGGCAACGGCGTGGCGATCCCGCACGGCACCAACGAGTCGCGCATGTACATCAAGCGGACGTCGCTCGGATTCCTGCAGTTCCCTGACGGCGTCGACTGGAACGGCAAGACTGCTTACGTGGCGATCCCCATCGCCTCGAACTCCGACGAGCACGTGGGCATCCTGAGCGCCCTCGCGACCGTGCTCGCCGACAAGACCAAGGCCGAGCGGCTGCGGACCACCACCAGTGTTGACGAGGTGCTGGAACTCCTGGCACCAGAAGAGGACTGAATCACACCATGAAGGCATTGAGGTTCTACGCTCCCGGCGACGTGCGCCTGGAGGACGTCCCCGAGCCGGTCTGTGGGCCGGACGAGGTCAAGATCAAGGTCAAGAACTGCTCGACCTGTGGCACCGACGTGAAGATCCGCAACAACGGGCACGTCAACATCACCCGCGTGACCACCATGGGCCACGAGGTGGCCGGTGAGGTCGTCGAGGTGGGTGCTGACGCCGTGGGCGGGTTTGCCGTCGGTGACCGCGTGCAGGTCATCGCGGCCGTGCCGTGTGGCGACTGCCACGAGTGCCGCAAGGGCTGGATGGAGGTCTGCCAGAACCAGACCTCGGTCGGCTACCAGTACGACGGCGGCTTCGCCGAGTACATGATCGTGCCGGCCCAGGTGCTGAAGGTGGATGGCCTGAACCGCATCCCCGACGGCGTCGGCTACGACGAGGCCTCGGCCGCCGAGCCGTTCGCCTGCGCGATCAACGCCCAGGAGCAGCTCGGCATCGAGGAGGGCGACTTCGTGGTCGTCTTCGGCGCCGGCCCGATCGGGTGCATGCACATCCGCATCGCCCGGGGCGTCCACAAGGCCGGGACGATCGTGCTCGTCGACATCAACGCCGAGCGTCTGGCGATGTCGGCCGAGGCGGTCAACCCCGACCTCACGATCGACGCGTCGTCGGTCAACGTGGTCGAGGAGGTGCTGCGGCTGACCGAGGGTCGCGGCGCCGACGTGATCATCACCGCGACCCCGGCCAACATCAACCAGGAGCAGGCCATCGCGATGGCGGCCCGCAACGGCCGCATCTCGTTCTTCGGCGGCCTGCCCAAGACCAACCCGATGATCGCCTGCGACAGCAACCTGGTGCACTACCGCCAGCTGCACATCCACGGCGCCAACGGGTCGGCCCCGGCCCACCACAAGCGGGCGTTGGAGTACATCGCGTCGGGTCAGATCCCGGTCAAGGACCTGATCACCCGCCACGTGCCGCTGTCGAACGTGCTGGACGCCTTCGACATCGTCGCCAAGGGCGAGGCCATCAAGGTGACGGTCGAGCCCTGACCTTGGGTTGACTGTCCGCCGTTTGCGGCCTGTCGTTCGTGCGCCATGGCGTGCGTCCGGCAGGCCGCATTCGGCGTACAGGGGTCAGGGGCGCGGACGCCGCTCGTGCAACTTCTTGACCCGCCGGGCGAGGTCGGGGTCGGGGCCGTCGACGTGGGCTTGGGGGACGATCGTCGTGATGGGGAGGGTGGCCACGGGTGCAGGCGGGAACCCGAGGTCGGTCAGCCACTCGCCCAGCTGCTCGGACGAGGACGCGTACACGATGCGGCCCAGCCCGACCCACCCGTGCGCGGCGGCGCACATCGGGCAGTGCTCGCCGGAGGTGTAGACGGTGGCTTATGCGTGCTCGCTGGGGGTCAGGTGGGCGGCGGCCCAGCGGGCGATCGAGAACTCGGGGTGCTGGGTGTGGTCGCCGCCCGCGACGTGGTTGTGGTCCTCGAACAGGGTGTCGCCGGCGGCTGAGACCAGGACCGACCCGAACGGTTCGTCGCCGGCCTCGAGCGCCTGCTCGGCCAGGTCGACGGCTCGGGTGAGGTGCACGCGATCGGCGTCGGTGATGGGCATGGGTCAGCTCCTGCCCAGTTGAGCTTCCAGGGACACCGCGACGGCCTCGAACTCGGCCAAGGCAGCTGTGAGGTCCTCGACGATCTCGCGAGCGATGACGTCGGGCGAGGGCAGGCTGTCGAGGTCGGTCAGGGAATCGTCCTTCAGCCACGTGATGTCGAGGTTCGCCTTGTCACGGGCGACCAGCTCGTCGTAGGTGAAAGCACGGAACCGCTCCGACTCGACGCGTGTCAGCCGCGACCGGCCGGGCGCGTAGCAGGTCACGAAGTCATCGAGATCAGCTCGTCGCAACGGGTTCTGCTTCAGGGTGAAGTGCTTGTTGGTGCGCAGATCGTAGACCCACAGCTTGTCGGTCCACGGCTCACCGGGCCGTGCCTGTCGCTTGTCGAAGAACAACACGTTCGCCTTGACACCCTGGGCGTAGAACAACCCCGTGGGCAACCGCAGCATGGTGTGCAGGTCGAAGTCAGCCAGCAGTTTGCGCCGGATCGTTTCGCCCGCTCCCCCCTCGAACAGCACGTTGTCGGGCAGCACCACGGCGGCCCGTCCGTCAGTGTCGAGGATCGTCATGATGTGCTGCAGGAAGTTGAGCTGCTTGTTCGACGTCGAGGCGGCGAAGTCCTGCCGCTCGATGGCTGCGTCCTCGCGTGACTCGCGTCCGTCGGCGCCAATGGTCGCAAGCGACGACTTGCGGCCAAAAGGCGGGTTGGAGAGGACGACCGACCAACGGCGTCCGGGGTCGGCGGTCAGGGAGTCACGCACATCGATCTGTGCCTCGCCCGAGTAGGTGCCGATGCCGTGCAACAGCAGGTTCATGGCTGCCAGCCGGGCGGTGCCGTCGACGAGTTCGTAGCCGTAGACGAAGTCGTCGCGCAGTTTGTCGCGTTGGGTGGGGGTCATGGACGCCGCATCGCGAGCCGCGTGCTCGTGGGCCACGAGCAGGAAGCCGCCGGTTCCGCAGGCGGGGTCGACCACGCTGTCGGCCACGGTCGGGTCGATCACGTCGACCATCGCCTGAATGAGCGGGCGAGGGGTGAAGTACTGGCCCGCCCCCGATCCCTTGTCGGACGCACCCTTGGCCAGCAGGGATTCGTAGGCGTCGCCCGTGATGTCGGTGCCCGTGCCCGTCCAGTGTTCCTGGCTGATGAGGTCGTGGACGAGGCGCTGCAGCTTCGCCGGGTCCTGAATGCGGTTCTGCGACTTGCGGAAGATGGTGCCGACGACGCCGGGCTCGCGCGAGAGGCCCATCAGCATCTCGGTGTAGAGGACCTCCAGCTCCATGCCCGAGGCGTCCAGGAGGCGTTGCCAGTCGTACCGGCTGGGCAGGATCCGCTCGGGCGCCAGACTGCGGGTCGCCCGCTCATGGGCCATCTTGAGGAAGAGCAGGTACGTGAGCTGCTCGGTGTACTCCAGGACGCCCACGCCGTCGTCGCGCAGGACGTCGCAGT
>CALMPQ010000387.1 GCA_937872005.1 uncultured Propioniciclava sp. | reverse complement strand
GGTGTGCGAGGTGTCCAGTCGGCGTCGATGTACCGGGTGAAGTAATCCCCGGTTGCGTAGGTGCTGTGTTCGAATCCCTCGAACCGGACGCCGCGCTCGCGGGCGAGCCGGCAGGAGGCCGAGATCGCGTGGAACGTCACCGTGTAGAAGTACATGTTGGTGAAGTCCAGGCCCTCGGGGGAACCGTAGTGGATCGACTCGCGAGCCAGGTAGCCGTGAAGGTTCATCTGCCCCAGCCCGATGGCGTGGCTCATGGCGTTGCCCCGCTCGATGCTGGGCGCGCAAGCGATGTTCGACTGGTCGGAGACCGCGGTCAACGCCCGAACAGCCGTGTCGATCGTGTGCCCGAAGTTGGGGGAATCCATGGCATGGGCGATGTTGAGTGAACCAAGGTTGCAGGAGATGTCCTTCCCCGTGCGGTCGAAGGAGAGGTCTTCGTGATAGGTCGACGGGGTGGAGACTTGCAGGATCTCCGAGCACAGGTTCGACATCGTCACACGTCCGTCAATGGGGTTGGACCTGTTCACCGTGTCCTCGAACATCAGGTAGGGGTATCCCGACTCGAACTGGATCTCGGCCAATGTCTGGAAGAAGGCGCGGGCGTTGATCTTCTTCTTGGTGATGCGCTTGTCCGCGACGAGTTCGTGGTACATCTCCGTCACCGAGATTTCGCTGAACGCGACGCCGTGGACGCGCTCGACGTCATAGGGGCTGAACAGATACATGTCTTGATTGGCGCGGGCCAACTCGAACGTGATGTCGGGGATGACGACTCCCAGTGAGAGCGTCTTGATGCGGATCTTCTCGTCGGCGTTCTCCCGCTTCGTGTCGAGGAAGGAGAGGATGTCGGGGTGGTGAGCGTGCAGGTAGACCGCGCCGGCACCCTGCCGGGCGCCGAGTTGGTTGGCGTACGAGAAGGAGTCCTCCAACAGTTTCATCACGGGAATCACACCGGAGGACTGGTTCTGGATCTTCTTGATGGGTGCGCCGGCCTCACGAATGTTGGTCAGCGAGAGGGCGACACCGCCGCCGCGCTTGGACAGTTGGAGCGAGGAGTTGATTGCCCGAGCGATCGACTCCATGTTGTCCTCAATGCGGAGGAGGAAGCACGAGACCAGTTCTCCGCGGGAAGCCTTGCCGGCGTTGAGGAACGTCGGCGTGGCTGGCTGGAAGCGCCCCGACATGACTTCGTCGGTGATGTGCTCGGCCAGAGCCCGGTCGCCGGCTGCGAGGGTGAGGGCCACCATGCAGACCCGATCCTCGAACCGTTCGAGGTAACGGGTGCCGTCGAATGTCTTCAGCGTGTACGACGTGTAGTACTTGAACGCCCCCATGAAGGTGGTGAAGCGGAACTTCACCGCGTACGCCCGCTTGAAGAGGCTCTTGATGAACTCGAAGTCATACTGGTTGAGCACATCAGCCTCGTAGTAACCCTCGGCGACGAGGTACTCCAACTTCTCGGCCAGAGAGTGGAAGAACACCGTGTTGCGGTTGACGTGGTGGCGGAAATACTGGTGTGCCGCACGCTTGTCGGCGTCGAACTGGATCCGGCCCTCCTCGTCATACAGGTTGAGCAGGGCGTTGAGCGCGTGGTAGTCGGTCTCGTCCCCGGGGATCATCTCGGGGCCGGTGTCGGTCAACAGGGTGTCGATGGTCATGATGCAAGGAGCCTTTCGCGGATGCGGGCGACGTCGTCGGGCGTGCCCAGGAGTTCGAAGCGATCGAGGTGCCTGACGCCGCACTTGGCGGCCACGATGGCGCCGGCGAGGCCGTATGCGGGGCCGAAGTTGGTGTTCCCCGCGGAGATGACGCCGCGGATCAGGGCACGGTTGGCGTGATCGTTGAGGAACCGGATCACCTGCTTCGGCACAGCACCGGTGACGTTGCCGCCGCCGTACGTCGGGACCAAGAGGATGTACGGTTCAGTGGCCGTGAGGGGCTCATCGGCGCGGTGCAAGGGGATGCGCACGGCGTCCACCGTCAGTTTCGAGACGAAGCGGTGGGTGTTTTCGGAGGCCGACGAGAAGTAGACCAGGCGCACGTCAGGCCACGCGTACGCGCTGCGCCGCCGCCTTGATCCGATCGGGCCGGAAGCCCGACCAGTGCTCGCCGCCGGCGACGACCACAGGGACCTGCTGGTACCCCATGGCCATGACCTCCAGGAGTGCCGCCTCGTCGGCTGCCAGGTCGACGATGTCGTAGTCGAGACCCAGTTTGTCCATGGCGCGGTAGGTGGCCGTGCACTGCACGCATGATGGCTTGCTGAAAACGGTGATCGACATGCTCTCTCCTCGAAGCAGGGTCGCAAGAACCGGCTGGCGTGGTTTGCTCAACCGGCGCTGGCAGGTATTCGGACTCGAGGGCAGACGCCAGATGGCGTTGGTCCTACAGAGCGACGCTTCCCAGCCGGATGGCCAGTGCTTGATGTCGCCGGTCGTTCCCTCTCACCGCTGCGGGGCAGTCCCGGATTCTCACCGGGTTCCCTGTTGCCTCGACACCGTCACTACATGTTGTGGTCGCGATGTCGAACCAGCACTAGGGACAGTAGTTACACGGGTGTCATTCTGTCAACCACGGGTTGAAGATCCGGTGGCCCCAGCCACCGCAGCCACCGCCGCGTCCCGCGCCCGCATCGAGGCACGCGGGGTGCGGTCACCGATGACGCCGACCGTCAGGGCGCCAACGCTGCCGGTGGCCGGCGTCCGGGCGGTGCCGCCTTCGGCGTCGTCCACGCGCACGCAGAACAAGCGCTGGTCCGCACACGCCGTCGCGAGCATCGCGTTGGCCCCCGGCTGTGAGGTGGCCGCGACGACGTACCAGGCGTTGGCGAGGTCGGCCGCTTCGACAGCGCGACGGTGCAGCGTCAGCTCGCCCGCCGCTGCGCGCGCCTCAATGGCGGGGTGAGCCTTGGGCGCGACGACGTGCAGGTCGGCGCCGGCGGCCAGCAGCGCGGGAACCCGACGGGCCGCGATCTTCCCGGCACCGGCGAGCAGCACTCGGCGTCCGCGCAGGTCGAGGCCCGACAGGTACATCGGTGAACCGCCGCCCACGGCCGCGCCGTAGCGGTCGGCCACCACGGCGGCCAGCGCGTCGCAGTCGCCGATCACGTCGGCAACCCGCACCTCGACGTCGGGACGCCCTGCGGCCCATTCGGCGGCCTGCCGCTCGGCCCAGCGCTGGAGGAGCCCGGCGAACATGTAGTTCGGTGCCACGACGATCTGCCGCAGGCCAACGGCGTACAACTGGTCGAGCGCGTCGGCCAGCGACGGCCGTACCACCTGGATGTACGCGGGCACCGTGAAGCCGTACCCGCCCTCTTCGCCGATGACGCGGGCGAGGCGCGCGTGGTCGGCGTTGGCCTCGGTGACCGAGCACCCGCGGCCCAGGAGGACGATGCCGACCTCGGTCGGGTTCCAGTCGCCCAAGACCGCAGCTAGGCGCTCGATGACGGCCGCGCGCAGGCGGGGGTCGGGGCCGAGATGCGGAGTCTGGACCACGGTCGCCCCGGGCACGCGCGCCCGGGCCGCGGCGATCGCCTCGGGGATGTCATCGCGCACGTGCCCGCCCACGCCCAGCATGAGGGGCACGACGACGCAGGGCCGGCCGGGGTGCTCGAGGAGGGCTGCCTCGACGGCGTCGGCGATCGTCGGGGCGTCCAACTCGACGTAGGCGTCGCGGACGTCGACGCCGGGCAGCATCCCGCGCACCCGATCGACGAACGCGCGCCCCACGGCCTGGCCCTCGGCCACGCGCGTGCCATGGATGGCGATGACGAGCGGGGCGGTGGTCATCAGGTCTCCCTCGGGGCTGCGGCATCGGTGGTCGGCATCCAGTGGTACTCGCGCGGGGTGACCATCGCGGTGCCGTCGCGGCCGGTCGGCACCAGCGTTGTCGTCGATGACCCCACGATGACGATCGAGTGCATGTCGACCCACTCCGGCTCGAAGTCGGCCAACGGGGCGATGCGGTGGTTCTCGGCGGGGCGCGAGGCGTCCTGCACCACGGCGACCGGGGTGCTGGGTGGCCGATACGCCCCCAGGATCGCCAGGGCCCGCGGCAGGTGCATCACCCGCTTCTTGCTGCGCGGGTTGTACAGGGCGACCACGAAGTCACCCTCGGCTGCGGCCTGCAGCCGCCGCTCGATGGTGCCCCAGTCGGTGTGCAGGTCACTGAGCGAAATCGTCACATGGTCGTGGCCCAGCGGCGCCCCCAGGATGGCTGAGGCGGCCAGCTCGGCCGTCACGCCCGGCACCACCTCGACATGGACGCCCTCGGTGCCCTTCTCCAGCACCGGCGAGGCCATCGCGTAGATCGCTGGGTCACCGCCGCACACCAAGGACACCGAGCGTCCCTCGCGAGCCTTCTCGATGGCGAACTCGATGCGATGCTCTTCGGTGCCCATGCCGATCGCGAGCACCTCGGTGCCCGGGCGCAGCAGGTGCTTGATCTGGGCGACGTACGGCCGATAGCCGACCACGACGCTCGATGCGCGCAGCACGTCGCGGGCGCGCGGGGTCAGCAGGTCGTCGGCGCCCGGGCCCAGCCCGACGACGGCGAGGGTGCCGACCGGGGCGACGCGGCCGACCGCGATCGTGGCGTCGGCGTTCTTGCGCTTCTCGACGATCAGGTCGGCGCCTTGGGCGATCACGGACGCCTCGGCCACGCTCGGCGTCCCCACGGCCTGCTGCGGGGCAGCGCTCGGATTGGGGACGGCGATGGCGGTCAGAGCGTCGGCCGGGTGGGTGGTGAACGGGACACCGAGGCGTCCAGCAAGGGCGATGAGCCCGGACTCGTCGGCCTTCGCATCGACGCTGGTGAGCGCGGCGATCGACGCCTGGGCGAGCCGCGCATGAGCCAGCGTCTCGGTGAGCAGGGCGTCGAGGACCTCGACCGAGGTGCCCCGATTGCAACCCATGCCGACGACGAGGCTGCGGGGGTGAAGGGTGACGGTCGGCAGGTCGGCCGGCTCGGGGATGGTGTCGGTCACGACGATCCGCGCCACAGGGTCGCCCAGATCGGGCAGTTCGGTGGCGTGCGTGCCGCGCCGCTCCACGCGGGGGACGCCCTGCTCGCGCACGTTCGTGGGCAACCCAGGCAGTGGCCACGGTTGGGCGCGTACCAACTCGACCGGGAGTCCGTCGAGCAGCGCCCGCGTCACACCCGCCAAGTCCCCCTCGGTGGCCCAGCCAAGCGTGTCCAGCCCGGGCACCCCGGTCACGTCGGTGGCCGTGGTCACCACGGGGGTCGCCCCGAGGGCGACGGCGACGCGCTGGGCCAAGTCGTTGGCGCCGCCGACATGACCACCCACCAGCGGCACGACGAAGCGGGCCGCCTCGTCGACCACCACCACAGCGGGGTCGGTCTTCTTGTCGGCCAGCAGGGGAGCGATGAGCCGTGTGGTGGCGCCCAACGCGAGGTGGCTGATGATGAGGTCGCAGTCAGCCCACGCGGCGGCGAGGTGGTCGCCAGCGCGTCCGTCGTAGCGGCGGGTGGCCCCCAGCGCCGCGTCGATGGCGTCGGCGTGGGCGCGTGCGGCTGCCGAGTTCGTGAGCTGGCCGATGACGCCGCCGGCCCGCACGGCGGGGCTGGATCTCTCGGCGCGAGCTGGGCTGGCGGTGCCCGCCACCCCGTGCTGGACGCCGAGGGACTCAGGCTCGTCGGGGTGGTGGGCCAGCACGAGCACCACATGGGGTTGCGCGGGCTCGGTGACGCGCAGGGCCTCGGCCTCGTTGAGGACGCGCACCTGTCCGTCAGCTTCACCCAGCCGCTCGGCGAGCACGTACCAGCGGCCCAAGCCGGTGGTAGCCGCCACGATCTGCGGCAGGCCGGTGCGGTGGTCGGTGAGCACGCCGACCTTGGGGTGTTCGGCGCACGCGCGCAGGGCAGGTTCGGGGTCGTTGCCGTGGGCGCTGACGAGCTGGGCATCGTCCCAGGGCAGGGCGACCGCGGCGAAGGCGGCCTGCACAGAGCTGACCGCCGGCACCACGCGCGGCCGCAGCCCGGCCGCGCGCATGCGCCGAACGATTCCGTAGAACAGGGGGTCGCCGGACGCGACGACGATGGCGTCCGCGTCGCTTGGTAGCGTCAACAACGCATCGATCGCGGGTTGCAGGGGGCCGAGCACGACCCGCTTGCCCTCGGGCACGTCGAGCCAGTCGAGGTGGCGTTGGCCGCCGACGACGAGCGACGCGGCCGCCGCAGCGCTCAGCAGGTCCGGGCCGGGAGAGCCCAGGAGGCCGAAGACGGTGATCATGCCTGCGCGCCTTTCTCACGAAGGTCGGATGCGGCGTCGGGCTCGGCCGCGCGGTATTCATGTCGAAAGCCCGGGTGGTAGAGATGCGACCGTTTCTCGACGGGGGCCTCGGCCAGAGCCGGGCCGACGAGAATCACCGTGTGCTTCCACCACTGGTGTTGTCTCATGGTTGCCGACAGGTCTGACAATTCTGTGCGGACGATGACCTGGTCGGGCCAGCTCACCTTGTGCCCGATGATGACCGGCGTGTCGGGCGGGTAGCCGCCGGCCAGCAGCTCTTCTTGCAGAGCGCGGTTGCGGGCCGCCGACAGGTAGAGGGCCATCGTGGTGCCGTGGCGGGCGAACTCGCGCACCCGCTCGCGTGCGGGCATCGGGGTGCGGCCCCCTTCGAGCCGCGTCAGGATTAGCGACTGGGCGACCTCCGGCAGCGTGATCTCGACCTCGGCGGCGGCAGCAGCAGCAGAGAACGCCGACACACCTGGAATGGTCTCGAAGGCGATGCCGACCCGTCGGCACTGGTCGCGCTGTTCGGCGGTGGCGCCGTAGATGGCGGGGTCGCCGGTGTGGACGCGCGCCACGATCAGGTCCTCGTCGCGGGCGCGCACGTAAAGGGGCTCGAGGTCCTCCAGCGAGGCGGACGCAGAATCGACCAGGTGGGCGCCCGGCTTGTGGCCGGCGACGATGTCGGGGCTGACCAGGGAGGAGGCCCAGATGATGATGTCGGCCTCAGCGATGATGCGGGCACCGCGAACGGTGATGAGGTCGGGGGCACCTGGGCCGGCACCGACGAAGACGACCTTGCCGGTCACAGGCGGGATCCCTTCTCCTGGCGAGGGGGTGTGATGATGACGGTGCCGAAATACGGCATGTCGGTGAAGGCGTCGGCGGTGCTGATGTGCTCACGGTCGGTGGACACGTTCACGCCCACGACGTGGCGTGCCCCGCTGGCGACCAGATGGTCGCGCAACGCAAGGAAATGGCGTCCGATCTTGTAGGCCACGACGGTGCCGTCCGGGTGGGCCGCCAGCGCGTCCGTGACGTCGTCGATGCCGTGCTTCAGGGTGACCAGCGTGAGGCTCTCATCACCTTCGACCAGCGGGGTGCGGGAGGTGGCGGCGAGCGCTTGCATGGCGGTGATGCCCGGCACGACCTCGATCGTGACGTCGGGGAACTGTTCGAGGACCGAGGCGGCGAGATAGCTGAAGGTGGAGTAGACGCTCGGGTCGCCGACGGTCGCGAAGGCGATCGTGCTGGCCCCGGCGGTGAAGCCCCCGACGGCGGCGGTGGCCGACGTCTGCCAGGCGGCAGCCCGTCGTCGCGTGACACCCGTGGGGTCGCCCATGCTGAACGGCACGCGGACGATGCGCGGCGCGGCTTCGGGGCAGGCTGCCGTGACGACGAGTTCAGCTCGCCCCGGCCCATCGCCGGAGGCCTCGGTGCTGGGCACCAAGATCATGTCCGCCTCGAGGAACGTGCGGTGGGCCTTGAGGGTGAGCAACTCGGGGTCCCCCGGGCCGACCCCCACTCCGAGCAATCGGCGGGTCATCGCTTGCCTTTCCGACCCCTGCGCGGGAGCCTGCCAAAGGTGTCGGGGCCAGGCGACCGGGCTCGTCCGCCCTCGGGCGGCATCACCGTTGCGCGACAGCGTCGGAATCGCACCGACTTCGCTGGGCAGCGACACGGCGGCCCGTTCGGGCCGACCGCGCCCAACCTATCACCGCATTCCGCGGGGCCGGCGTCGATGCCGCGTCGCGTGCCACCCTGTTCGTGCACGCCCACGCCGATGACCTGGCGGCCCCTCACGAGAACGGCGAGGTGCCAATGGGCTCCGGCGTGGTGCGGGTGGAAGGGCATGGCCCGATCGACCTTGAGAGCCTGCACCACGTCCTGCGCGGGTGTCAGCTGACCGTGCGTCCGGTGGTCGACCTCAACGGCACGCCCGCGACCGACGCGTACGAGATCCCCGACCGGCTGCGTGAGCACCTCATCCACCGCAACGCGAGGGAGGTGTTCCCGTTCGGGGACCGGGAGGCCCGGCGTTGCGACCTCGACCACACCGTGCCGTACGACCGGTGGGCGGCGTCGGGCGCCAATCAGACCCGCGCCGACAACCTCGCCCCGCTGGGGCGCACACCGCACCGGGTCAAGACGCACGGTGGGTGGCAGGTGCAGCAACTGCGGCCCGGCATCTTCTGGTGGCGGTCACGCGCGGGCTTTGAGTATGTGGTCACGCCGCGAGGGACCATACGCCTGGGCCGGGCGGCGCGTGGCGACGCGGCTCCGCCCGGGGCGTCGCCGACCCGGCCGCCGACCCCTTTTGCGCAGGATGTCCGGAGGCCACCGGAAGGATGGGATGATCCGCCGCCCGTCT
>CALMPQ010000386.1 GCA_937872005.1 uncultured Propioniciclava sp. | reverse complement strand
CCCCAGCCATCGAATCAGTCCCGGCTGCTTGACACGGAACATAGGGACACCCCCCTGGGCGCAAACCGTTGTTGCGTTTCAGGCGCTGGGGGGCTCGAACTGCAGCAACGGTTTGTGACGGGAGGGGCTCCTCATGGCGCCACGACGATGTCGTCCGAGGACCACCCCAGACGAGGGACGACCACGTCAACGAGGGCATCGAGGAACATCGTCACGCGATCGATGATGGTGAGCGGCGCGATGGGAACGACGACGAGATCGAACCGCGGGTAGTCGAGGTCCTTCTCGAAGGTCGTGCTCCACCGGTCGACGCCCCACTCGTCGATTCCGTCGTGGTACTGCTGTGAGTGCACCTGGACGACGACCCCGGCGTCGGGGAAGTAGCCGTCAGGCGTGCCGATGAGGCGACCGTCCTTGGTGAGCAGACGCGGATTGGCGAGCATGACGGGAAGTTCGGCGCGACTGCGGACGGCCTCAGCGAGGGTGGCCTCCGGCGGGGACCAGGCGCCCAGACGAAAGGCGTTGATACCGTCCACGATGCCGCCGGTGCCGGTGCGTCGGCTGAGCTCCAGTTCCTTGGCCAGCCGGTCGGGGGTGGATCGTCCCTGCTGCAGGATGGCGATCGTGTACCCCTTCAACTCACGATCGCTGAGTTCCCGCAACGTTTGAGCGTCCACCAGGGCACGCTCGATCCCCGCGATGGGAACACCGTCCTTGGTGAGAGTCCGGGGCGGTCGTGCGGTCCTCACGGTCACGACTCCCGCCGCGCGCTGGCGTGTGCGGCAGGTGACGGGAACGATGAAGGGCGTCAGCGGGGGAGTACGGCCGATGGTCAGGCCGTGGCGGACGAGCGCGTGCGTTCCTGTGAGCACGCTGGCGGACCCCGCCCACAGCCACCCGGCCATGATGCGGGAGGACTCCGGGATCGGTCCCGGCGTCTTGCTGTAGACAGTTCGATGGACGCGGTGGCCCGTACGGGCGAGATGCCTGAGGGCGGATTCGGAAGCGCCCGCGTCCTTGAGTTGCCGAGTGGTGGCGAGCCCGAGCTGGTGGGGTAGGTCAGGGAAGATGAATGCCATGCCCATGTCCTAGGCAACGCACCCCGGATTCGTGCATGGACTTTGGGCGCCTGTGGACAACGTGGCGTCTGTCCACAGCTTGGTGGCTTCGATGCGGCCTCCTGCCTCAAACCGTTGTTGCACTTCAGGCGCGACAGCGCCTGAAGTGCAACAACGGTTTGCGACTGGGTGACCTCAGGCGAGCAGCGTCCGGTCGGAGACCGCCTTCAGCTTCTCGAACTCGTGCAGCAGGTCGTCGGTGGTGGCCTTCTTCTTCTGCTCGCCGGCGAGCTCGTAGATGATGCGGCCCTCGTGCATCATGATCAGCCGGTTGCCCATGCTGAGCGCCTGGTGCATGTTGTGGGTCACCATGAGCGTGGTCAGCCCGTGACGCGCCACCGCCTCGTCGGTGAGGCGGCTGACGAGCGCCGCGCGGGCCGGGTCGAGGGCGGCCGTGTGCTCGTCCAGCAACAGGATCTTCGGCTGGCTGAACGTCGCCATGAGCAGCGACAGCGCTTGGCGCTGACCGCCCGACAGCAGGCCCACGTCGGTGCGCAACCGGTTCTCGAGGTCGAGCTCGAGGGCCTTCAGCTCCTCGCGGAAGATCTCCCGCTTGGCGCGGGTCACCCCGGTGCGCAGACCGCGGGTCTTCCCGCGTGCGAAGGCCATCGCGAGGTTCTGCTCGATGGTGCCGTGCGGGGTCGTGCCGGCCATCGGGTCCTGGAAGACGCGGCCCACCCAGCGGGCCACCTTGTGCACCGGCATCTTGGTCACGTCGACGCCGTCGACCCGGATCGAGCCCCCGTCAGGGCGAAACTCGCCGGCGACGAGGTTGAGCAGCGTCGACTTGCCGGCGCCGTTGCTCCCGATGACGGTGACGAAGTCGCCCTCGGCCAGGGTCAGGTCGACGCCGTCGAGGGCCACCTTTTCGTTCGGGGTGTGCGCGAAGAAGACCTTGCGCAGCGTGCGGATCTCAAGCACGGGCGTCCTCCCCCTCGGCGGCGGCGGCCATCAGGCGCTCGCGCCGCTGCGCCCGGAACCGGCGGAACACGCCCAGCCGGGGGAGCAACAGCGCGGCGATCACGAGGATGGCCGAGATGAGCTTCATGTCGTTGGGGTCGGCGCCGGCCTGCAGGGCCAGCTGGATCACGATCCGGTAGACCACCGAGCCGACGACCACGGCCAGCGTGGCGAAGATGAACCGGCGTCCGGTGATGATGGCCTGGCCGATGATCACCGAGGCGAGACCGGCCACGATGAGGCCGATGCCCATGCCGATGTCGGCGAAGCCCTGGTACTGCGCGATCAGGCCGCCGGCGAGGGCGACGAGACCGTTGGAGAGCGCGAGCCCCAGGATCTTGGTGTTGTCGGTCGACACGCCCTGGGCGCGGATCATGCGCTCGTTGTCGCCGGTCGCCTGGAGCGCCAGGCCCAGGTCGGTGTTGAGGAACCAGTCCAGCGCCAGCATGAAGGCCAGCACGATGCCCGCGAACACCGCGACCGACACCCAGGTGCCGAGCAGCCGGTCGTCCCGCAGCCCCGAGAGCAGGGTGTCGGTGCGCAGGAGCGGCACATTGGCCCGACCCGCCGTGGGCGGGTCGTTGGCCTGCCCCATGATGCGCAGGTTGATCGAGTACAGCGCGATCTGGGTGAGGATGCCCGCGAGCAGCGGGTTGATGTTCCCCTTGGTGTGCAGCACGCCCGTGACCAGGCCCGCGATGGCACCCGCCACCGCGCCGGCCGCCGTGGCGAGCCACGGCGACTGGCCGGCGACGATGAGGGTGGCGGTCACCGCACCCCCGGTCGTGAAGCTCCCGTCGACCGTGAGGTCGGGGAAGTCCAGGACGCGGAAGGTGAGGTAGACCCCCAACGCCATCAGGCCGTAGATCAGCCCCAGGTCAAGAGCGGACAGCATGGGTCAGCCGACGACCTCGGCGCCGTCGAGCACGTCGGCGGGGATGGTGACGCCCATGCGCTCGGCAGCGGCCTTGTTGACGTAGACCGAGAGGTCTTTCTGGGTCTCGACGGCCATCGACTCGGTCTTGGCCTCGCCCTTGAGGACCTTCACGGCCATCTCGCCGGTCTGGTAACCGAGCTTCTCGTAGTCGATGCCGTAGGTGACGATGCCACCCTTCTTCACCGAGTCGCCCTCGCCCACGACGAGCGGGATGCGCTTGGTCTCGGCGACCTGGATGACGGCCTCGAGGCCGGAGACGACGTTGTTGTCGGTCGGCACGTAGAAGGCGTCGGCCTCGAGCGAGTTCGCAGCCTGCTGCACCTCACCGGTGTTGGTGACCGTCTTCTCGACGACCTCCAGGCCCTCCTTGGCCGCGGCCTCCTTGGCGGCCTTGACCTGCACCTCGGAGTTCACCTCGCCCGAGGAGTAGATGATGCCGACCGTCTTGGCCTCGGGCTTGAGCTTCTTGATGAGGGCGATCTGCTCGGCGACCGGGTTCATGTCGGAGGTGCCGGTGACGTTGGCGCCGGGGGCGTCCATCGAGTCGACGAGCTTGGCGGCGACCGGGTCGGTGACGGCGGTGAACAGCACGGGGGTGTCGGTGATCGCCTGGGCGGCGGCCTGCGCCGACGGGGTGGCGATGGCCAGCACCAGGTCGAGGCCGGCGCCCGCGAAGGTGGTGGAGATCGAGGTGACGGTGGCCTGGTCGGCGTTGCCGTTCTTCTCGTCATAGGTCACGTCGAGGCCCGCGTCGGTGAGGGCCTTCTTGAACCCGGTGACCGTGGCGTCGAGCGACGGGTGGGTGACGTACTGCGAGATGCCGACCTTGTACGCCTTGCCGGCCGCCGGGGCGGAGCCGGTGGCGGCGGGCGTGGACGCCGGGGCTGCGGCCGGCGTGCCCGCGCAGCCGGCGAGGGCGAGGGACAGGGCGGCGACGAGGCCCGCGACGACGGTGACGGGGGAGCGCTTCACGGATGTGTTCCTTCCAAACGGTCCGGGCGTGCGAGGGACGACCGGGCTGGGACCGGCCAACGATATCCAGCGGCGCGGACGCCGCGGGTGCGGTCTCACGCCCGGCTAGGCTGGGGTGCATGGCCGAGCTCTCGCGATCCTCGAAGTACCGCGCGACGCCGAACGCGCCGCTGGACGACGGCGAGCGCAACCGGCTCGTCGAACGACTCAACACCGCCTACGAGGCCGGCGAGGTCTCCGCCGACGAGTACCCGGCGCTCCTCGACACCGTGTTCGGGGCCACGACCCTCGGCGAGGTCGCCGGGGTCGTCGAGGTCCTGCCCGGCGCAGCCACGCACGACGTGCCGGCGATCGTGGAGGTGGGCCAGGGGCGTCCGGGTGAGTTGGCCGAGCCTCGCCAACCCAGTGGCGCGATGGTGGCCAAGGTGCTGGCGGGCGGCGTCGTGGCGCTCGTGCTGCTGCTGGTGATCGTGCTGGCGCTGATCCTGTAGGCGGCTTCGCGGGATTTGGGCCTCCGTTGAGCCGTGGAGTAGTATGGGACGTCGGTCACCTGTGTCCACAGGTGGCGAAGCGTTACCTGAGGAGATCATGGCCAAGAAGGAAGGCGCCCTCGAGATGGAGGGTTCCGTCGTCGAAGCGCTGCCGAACGCGATGTTCCGTGTGGAACTGACCAACGGGCACCGGGTGCTGGCGACCATCAGCGGCAAGATGCGGCAGCACTACATCCGTATCCTCCCCAGCGACCGCGTCGTCGTGGAGCTCTCGCCCTACGACCTCACGCGCGGGCGCATCGTCTACCGCCACAAGTGATCGAGTTCTCAACGCATCCATCCAAGCTCGGCCCAGGGGATACCCCTGTGCCCGGCGCCTAGTCAGAAAGTAGCTCGA
>CALMPQ010000385.1 GCA_937872005.1 uncultured Propioniciclava sp. | reverse complement strand
TCTGGTGAGCAAGACGGGAAGGTGTACGAGAGGAACCGGTGTCGTAAAGCCTCTTGATCGTCGACCAGCTCGAACCCGGTGGATGCGGGCTGGAGTGCGGTGCGTAACCGCTGTGGGGGTCGTCAGCCAGACGGCCGTCGGGGTGGGGAACTGTCGGAACGGTGAATGTGTCGGGTCCGGCAGGTTGTGGTGAAGGTCTACGGCGTAGCCACGACGATGCCGCAGGGGCAAAGCCGGGCGCCTCGCCCGTCAACCGAACAGCAGTGAACGTGGGAACCCTCCGCACTCCGTTCCCCACCACCTTGGTGGGGATAGGCGCGTTGCCGGCCGAAGGGTGTGGGTGGGGGCGGAGCCGTCGTAGTACTCCGAGGTCGGGAAAGCCGACCGCATGGGAAAGGGCGGCAGCGAGAGGAAGCAGGAAGGAACTGTGATGTCCGAAGACGCACCGGTGAATACCGGTGCCACTGGGTGGCCGAGCGATGCTCGCGCCTTTCTGGCGGTACGGAGGATGCAGACCAAACTGCATGGTTGGGCGGCCGCGGATCGCGGCCGCCGGTTTGATGATCTGTACAACCTGGTCTGTGACCCGGCGTTTCTGACGATGGCGTGGGAACGCGTCGCTGGGAACAAGGGGGCACGGACACCGGGGGTGGACCGGGCCACGGTGGCCCACGTTACCTCCGGGATGGGGGTCGAGGCGTTCCTGCGGCAGGTACGGGACGAGTTGAAGTCCCGGACCTTCCAGCCGGTGCCGGTGCGGCAGGTGATGATCCCGAAGGCCAGCGGCAAGCTGCGCAAGTTGGGCATCCCCACCGTCACCGACCGGGTGGTGCAGGCCGCCTTGAAGCTGGTACTGGAACCTATTTTCGAGGCGGACTTCCAACCGTGCTCGTACGGGTTCCGCCCGAACCGGCGCGCTGCTGACGCGATCGCCGAGATCCACCACTTCACCAGCAAACGGTATGAGTGGGTGTTGGAGGCCGACATTGAGGCGTGTTTCGACATGATCGACCACACCGCGTTGATGGACCGCCTGCGAGCGAGGGTTTCGGACAAGCGTGTGCTGGCGTTGGTGAAGGCGTTCCTGAAGGCGGGGGTGCTCACCACGGTGGGTACCACCGAGGGAACGGTGACCGGCACCCCGCAGGGCGGAATCTTGTCTCCGTTGCTGGCCAACATCGCTTTGTCCGTGTTGGACGACGAGTTCGCACGTCGCTGGACCCAGGAGATGGGAACGGCGAACCAGCGGAACCGGCGCCGCTATCACGGCGAGGCGACCTACCGGCTCATCCGGTACGCCGACGACTTCGTGATCGTGGTCAAAGGCGAACGGGCTGATGCCGATCAGTTGCGCGAGGAGGTGGCAGTCGTGTTGGTCCCGATGGGGCTGCGACTGTCGCCGGACAAGACCCGAGTGGTCCACATCGACGACGGGTTCGACTTCCTCGGCTTCCACATCCGACGGATGCGGAAACGCGGGAGCCACAAGTCGTTTGTGTACACCAAGCCGTCGACGAAGGCGATCGCCTCGATCAAGGCACGGGTGAAGGCCATGACGTACAGAGCAACCCTGCACCGCGACCCGGGCTACCTGATGGCCTACCTGGGTCGAGTGTTGCGTGGGTGGGCGAACTACTTCCGGCACGCGGTGGCCAAACGAGCCTTCAACGCGGTCGATTCCTACACGTGGGAACGGATCACGTCGTGGCTACGGAAGAAGCACCGTCGTATCGGATGGCCAGAGCTCCGGCGCAGGTACTGTCTGCCGGGCAGTTGGCGGCTCGCCCACGACGGGGTCAGGTTCAAGGGCGCAGCCAGCGTCCCCATCGTCCGGTACCGCTACCGCGGCTACCAGATCCCGACCCCGTGGACCCCATCGACCGTCGCAAGCTGACCAACCCCCTCACGTGGAGAGCCCGGTGCGGTGAAAGTCGCACGCCGGGTTCGGCGGGCGGGCTGTGGAAACCCACCACGGGTAACCGTGGCAGGGCGCCACAGCCCGACCCAACTGGCACCACGTCAGCCCCCGCCGGCGCGGCCCGAAGGAGCTGACCGGCATGGTCGACCTGACCCGCGACAAGGACGGACAAGTGCACGCCCGGCTGCTCGATCTGGTCCCGGGCCGGTCCGGGACGGTGTACAAGACGTGGCTCGACCAACGCGGCAAGGCGTTCAAGACCCGGGTGGAGATCGCCACCCTGGACCCGTTCCGCGGCTACAAGAACGCCATCGACGACAAACTCGC
>CALMPQ010000384.1 GCA_937872005.1 uncultured Propioniciclava sp. | reverse complement strand
GAGCAGTTCGAGGGCGTCGAGGCGGCGCAGCGCCTCCTGGCGTGCGACCGCGCTGGACTCGGCGCCCGACTGCAGCCGGTCGCGGGTCGATTGGAGCTGGGAGACCTCGCCCTCCAGGCGGCGCGCCTCGGCCTGCACGTCGTCGAGCATCGCCACGAGTTCGTCCTGCCGCAGGGTGGTGTAGCGCTGGTCACGAGGCCCTGCGAGTTGCAACGTGAGCGCGAACCCCAGGAGGAGCAGGGTCACCGCGACCACCAACTGCGACCGGCTGGGGCGCGTCAGGTCGCGCCGGATCCGCCGCCACGTGTCGTCCCCGGGCCGCTCCTCGGGCCGCGCGTTAGGAGTGGGCACGCCCTCAGGCATGGAACAGCTTCCGTCGGATGTGGGCGACGTTGGTGAAGATGCGAATGCCCAGGACGACCACGACGGCGGTCGAGAGCTGGCTGCCGACACCGATCAGGTCACCAACCCAGACGATCAGGGCGGCGATGAGGACGTTCGAGATGAACGACACCACGAAGACCTTGTCGTCGAACACGGCGTCGAGGTAGGCGCGGAACCCCCCGAACACGGCGTCCATCGCGGCCACGATCGCGATCGGGAGGTAGGGCTGCAGCTGGGGCGGCAGCGTCGGCTGCAGCACGATCCCCAGCGTGATGCCGATGGCCAGCCCGATGATGGCGTACACGCCGTCCCCTTCCTCAGCCGCTCTTGCGCGCGCTCTCGACACCCAGACCGGGGTCGGCCGGGAGCGTCACCTCGTCCACCCTACCGATCCCCCACTGGACGCCGTAGTGCTGGGCCAGCCCCTCCACCCACACGCCACCCTCGGAGCGGCGGAAGGCGTCCTCCAAGGGGCGCGGGTCACCGATCGCCTCCACGACGTAGGGCCGGGTGACCGAGCGGTAGTCGACGGTGATCGCATCCCCCGCATTGCGGATCGCCGTACGGCTCGAGAGCCGGCGCCCGTTCACCGCGACCGCCTCCGCCCCGTTCGCCCAGAGGCTGTTCACGACCATCCGCAGGTCGGCGTCCACCACCTGGCTGCCCTGCACGCTCGCGTCCACGCCGTCGTCGATCGTGACCCGGACGCCGGGGCCCGTCGCCGGGATCGTTCCGGCCACCAGCCCCAACAGGTCCGCCCGCTCCTGCTCGGTGGGGGTCAGCGCACCGGTCGAGCGCCTCAGCTCCGCGACCTCGCGGTCGAGGGCGAGGCTGCGCGTCCGGAGCTCGTCGATCGTGGTCTCGGCCGCATCGATGCGGGCGATCAGGTCCGCCCGCTCCTGGGCGGCGGCGGGTGCGGTGCGCACCTGGTTCCCCAGCGCGACGCCGAGCAGCACGCCCACCGCGACCAGAGCGGGCACGAGGACCACCCGGCGCCGGCGCGGCCCCCCACGCTCCTGGGCTGCAACGGGGTAGGACGGGTCCAGTGCCGTGTCCCTGAGCTGGTTGAGCAGGTCCATCGAGGCGTCCGGGCGCCGATCGCCCGGTGGCTGCGCCTGTTGAAGCCCCACGTCAGCTCCCGGCCGCCCACCGCTGTGCCAGGAGCGCCCGAGAGTCCTCGATCAGCTGGGGCAGCGCCTTCGTGCGCCCGACCACGGGCATGAAGTTCGAGTCGCCCTGCCAACGTGGGACGACGTGCTGGTGCAGGTGCGCGGCGATGCCGGCCCCCGCCACGGCGCCCTGGTTGATGCCGATGTTGAACCCCTGCGGGTGCGACACGTCCCGCAGGACGCGGATCGCCTCCTGGGTGAGTTCGGCCAGCTCCACCGTCTCCGCCGGTGTCAGGTCGCAGTAGCCGGACACGTGCCGGTACGGGCACACCATCAGGTGGCCCGGGTTGTACGGGTAGAGGTTCATCACGACGTAGCACGTCTCGCCCCGGTGCACGATCAGGCCGTCGGCGTCCTCGCGCCCGGGGGCGCGGCAGAAGGGGCACTCCTGCTCCGAGGCGTCCGACGGCTTGTTCTCCCCGTCGATGTAGACCATGCGGTGGGGCGTCCACAGGCGCTGGAACGCGTCCGGCGCGCCGGGGAAGTCCTCCATCCGCTCGGCCTCCATCATTCCCCTGCGGTCGGCGAGTCGTTGCGGCGGTCAGCGATCCAGCCGGTGATCTCCTTGATGGCGTCGGCGACCGGCACCTGGTTGCGCTGCGAGCCGTCGCGGAACCGGAACGACACCGCGCCCGCCTCGACGTCCTCGCCGCCGGCGATCAGCACGAAGGGCGCCTTCTCCTTGGCCGCGTTGCGGATCTTCTTGCCGAAGCGGTCGTCGGAGTCGTCCATCTCGACCCGGACGCCCTGGCCCTCGAGCTGCGCCACCACCCCGGCGAGGTACTCGTTGAACGCCTCGGCGACCGGCACCGCGACGACCTGCACCGGCGACAGCCACGCCGGGAACGCGCCCGCGTAGTGCTCGATCAGCACGCCCATGAACCGCTCGATCGAGCCGAA
The DNA here is from genome assembly GCA_937872005.1 of uncultured Propioniciclava sp. Classification (GTDB taxonomy): domain Bacteria; phylum Actinomycetota; class Actinomycetes; order Propionibacteriales; family Propionibacteriaceae; genus Propioniciclava. Next base: position 551 of record CALMPQ010000384.1, on the reverse strand, counting down.
CTTGGCCGAGTGGATCATGACCGGCTGCTGGCGCGAGCCGTCGGGGGCGGTGTACTCCAGGCCGAAGCGCTCGGGCTGGTTGAAGTCGTACTGGATCGTCGACATCTGCCAGGTGCGACCGATCGCATCCTTGGCCTGCACCGAGATCTTGGGGCCGTAGTAGGCCGCGCCACCGGGGTCGGGGACGACCTCGAGGCCCGACTCGTCGGCGATCTGCTCCAGGATCGCGGTCGCCTCGTCCCACTGGGCGTCGGTGCCGATGAACTTGTCCTTCTTCTTGCCGTCCTCGTCGCGGGTCGACAGCTCCAGCACGATGTCGTCCATGCCGAAGTCGCGCAGCAGCTTCAGCACGAAGCCGAGCAGGTGCCGCACCTCGTCCGGCGCCTGCTCCTTGGTGCAGTAGCTGTGCGAGTCGTCCTGCGTGATCGAGCGCACGCGGGTGAGGCCCTGCACGACACCCGACTTCTCGTCGCGGTACACGGTGCCGAACTCGAAGAACCGCAGCGGCAGCTCGCGGTAGGAGCGCCCGCGCGAGCTGAAGATCAGGTTGT
>CALMPQ010000383.1 GCA_937872005.1 uncultured Propioniciclava sp. | reverse complement strand
ACCCGGCCAGGCTCAGCAAGGACGCGGCGAGCAGGGCTGGCAACGGGGATCGCAACGGAGATGACTCCTGTTCGTTCAAGCTTGTTCCAGGCTTGGGGGCTACCGGTGGCTTCATGGGCCATCCCACGCAGCAGCGTAGCGCTCATCATCAGGGAGTAGAGCGGCCAGATAAGTAGCGTCCCGGTGTGCGTCTCCCCCCAGCCACGCAGATCACAATTCGGCAACGAATTGGTTCAGGTCAGGCGGTTGTGCACATCGTCGAGGTCGCCGGACGCCGAACGCGTGAGCAGCGCGCCCATCCCGGCATCGTCGGCGTAGCGGGGCACGAGGTGGACGTGCAGGTGGAACACCGACTGGCCGGCATCCGACCCCACATTGGACAGCACGTTCAGCCCCGACGCGCCCAGTTTCTCGACCAGCAGCTTCCCCGTCGCGGTGATGGCCGGGGCGATCGAGGCCATAACGTCGGCGTCCTCGAGCGCATCGCGCACGTGCGCCCGCGGCACCACGAGGGTGTGCCCCGTCTTGAAGGGCTCGAGATCCAGGAAGGCGATCGCGTGCTCGTCCTCGTACACGCGCCGCGAGGGGATCTCGCCGGCAACGATGCGGCAGAAGATGCAGTCGGACATGTCAGCGCACCTCGAATCCGGCCTCGGCGAGGCCTGCCTTGATCTGCGAAACAGTCAGCGTGCCGTAGTGGAACACCGACGCGGCCAGCACGGCGTCCGCCCCGGCGCGGGCGGCGTCGACGAAGTGCTGCACGGTGCCGGCCCCGCCCGAAGCGATGACGGGCACGTCGACCACCGCCCGCACCGCCTCGATCATCTCCAGGTCGAAGCCGTCGGTGGTGCCGTCGGCGTCCATGGAGTTGAGCAGGATCTCCCCCGCCCCGCGGTCGACCGCCTGGCGGCACCATGCGATGGCGTCGAGCCCGGCCGACCGGCGTCCACCGTGGGTGGTGACCCCGAAGCCGGAGGGCTGGTCGGCCTCGCGCCGGGCGTCCAGGCTCAGGACGATCACCTGCCGGCCGAACCGGTCGGCGATCTGGTTGAGCGCCTCGGGCCGGCTGATGGCGCCGGTGTTGATGCCGACCTTGTCGGCGCCCGTGCGCAGCAGCCGATCGACGTCGTCGACCCCCCGGACGCCCCCGCCCACCGTGAGCGGGATGAACACGGTCTCGGCGGTGCGCCTGACCATGTCGTAGGTCGTCGCGCGGCCGTCGGCGGAGGCCGAGATGTCGAGGAACGTCAGCTCGTCGGCGCCCTGCTGGCCGTACAGCGTGGCCAGTTCGACCGGGTCACCGGCATCGCGCAGGTTCAGGAAGTTGACCCCCTTCACCACGCGGCCGTCGTGCACGTCGAGACACGGGATCACCCGGATTGCCACACCCATGAGCCCACACTAGTGGGGGTCAGGGCGCCAGCGGGGCCTCGGAACCGTCCGCAGAACGCAGGATCACGGTGGGCGTCAGGAGGACCTGTGCCGTCCCCGGCGTCGACGTCCCCCCACCTCGGCCAGCAGGAGTGCCACGCAGTGGTGGGCGGCCTCCTCGATGGGTTGCTCGACCGAGGTGAACCGCAGGAAGCGGGCCGGCGGGGTGTTGTCGAACCCGACCACGCGGGCGACTCCGGTCCCGAGGTCCTCCCCCCGGTCCTGCAGTGCGAGGGCGGCCCCGCTGGCCAGGGAGTCCGATGCGCAGACCACCGACCGGGCGCCCCGCTCCAGCAGCGCCGCCATGGCGTCGCGCCCCTCGGCGATGCCCTCCTCCGCCGCCTCCTCCAGGTGGACGCCCTCCGCACCGACGGCGTCCCACCAGCCCGACCGGCGGTCGGCACCGAGGCCCGAGCCGTCGGGCCAGCCGACCGGAGCGAGCCCCGCCTCGATCAGCGCACGGGTGGCCGCGGCCGTGGCCGACGCGCCGTTGATGTCGACCCACGCGTGCGTGGCGTCCGGCTGCCCCCAGGGCCGCCCGAAGGCGACGAACGGCACGCCCGCGGCGAGGAGCACGCCGGGGGGCGGGTCGTCCAGCATCGTGTCGGTCAGGACTCCGCCGTCGACGATCCCGCGGTGAACGAGGTCGATGATGGCCTCCGCCTCGCCTCGGGTGAGTCGGCCGCGAAGAGCAGCACGCGGTGGCCGACAGCCTGGGCCTCGGTGCCGAGGACGTGCAGGAACCGGTCGAGGATCGCGCTGTGGATGCCATCCCGCGCGGGCACCATCCGCAGGGCGATGGTGTCCGCCCGCTGGCGACGCAGGGCCCGTGCCGCGGCGGAGGGGCGGTAGCCGACCTTGGCGATGGCCCGCTCGACCTTGCGCCGCGTCGAGGGCTTGACCTTCTCCGGCGCGTTCAGCACGTTCGAGACGGTCTGGCGGGACACCCCGCAGGTCGCGGCGATGGACTCCAGGGTGGCCTTGCCCTGCTCGGCCATCAATCGTCCTCGAGGTAGGCGGCATCGACGACGCCGCGGCGCAGGCGGTCGATCGCCTCGCGGGCGTTGTCGCGCACGACCCCGTCACCGGCGGCGTCGGCGACCTGACCGAGGAGGTCGATGACCATCCGCATCCAGCGCACGAAGTCCCCGGCCGTCAGGCCCGTCTCGGCGAGGATGTCGCCCAGCGGCACGCCGTTCGCCCAGCCGAACACGGCCTCGGCGAAGCCGATGTCGGGGTCACGGCCCTGCTCGAGCTTGTGGTCGCGCTCGAGCAGGCGCACCTCGCGCCAGATGCGACGCACCATGGTCTGGGCGACCTCGGTCGAGCGGTTCGGCATGCGGGCTGGGCGAAGCGGCTCCCCGCCCCGGGACTCATAGGTGAGCG
>CALMPQ010000382.1 GCA_937872005.1 uncultured Propioniciclava sp. | reverse complement strand
AATTCGGAGCGCGCAGCCCCGGTGTTCGCTCAAGGCAGACGACGACGCGCGACCCCCTCCGGGAACCGCGCGTCGTCGGCGTTCAGCGAGCAGGTGCTCAGGCCTCCTCGGCCGGAGCCTCCTCGGCGGCCTCGTCAGCCTTCTTCTTGGCGGGGGCCTTCTTCGCCGGGGCCTTCTTCGCGGCCGGCTTCTCCTCGGCAGCCTCGGCAGCAGGCTCGGCCGCAGCGTCGGCGTCCTCGGCCTTCTTCTTGGCCGGGGCCTTCTTGGCGGGGGCCTTCTTGGCCGGCTTGGCGGCGGGGGCCTCGACCGACTCGTCGATGGTGCCGTCCGGGCGGACCGCGGCCACGTTGACGACGTTGCCGTCGGCGTCGGTCACGGACGCGGCCGACACGATCTGGCGCAGCATCTTGCCGCGGCGGATCTCGCCCATCCACTCAGGAGCGTGGTTGTGCTCCATCATGTGCTGCATCTCCTGCTCCGGCGACGTGCCGGACTGCTGCGCACGGCGGAAGATCATCTCGGTGAGCTCGTTCTGGTCGACGCCCACCTCGTTGTCGTCGGCCAGCTTGTCCAGGATGATCTGCGCCTTGAGCGAGGTCTCGGCGTTCGTGGCGACCTGGGCCCAGAACTCCTCCTCGTTGGCGGCGGTCTCCTCCTCGGTGTCCTCGAGGTAGCGCTCGAGGGTGTAGCCGGCGCGGGCGAGCTGGTCGGTGATCTGCTGCTTGCGGCCCTCGATCTCGGCGGTCAGCATCGCCTCGGGCAGCTCGAAGGGGGTCTTGGCGACGAGGTCGGCCACGACGGCGTCCGACGCCTCGTTGACCTGCTGGGCACGCGCCATGCGGACGACGGCCTCGGCCAAGTCGGCCTTCATCTCGTCCACGGTGTCGAACTCCGACACCATCTGGGCGAACTCGTCGTCCAGTTCGGGCAGGGTCTCGGTCTGCACCTTGGTGACGGTGACCTTGATGTCGGCCTTCTCACCCTTGGCGGGGCCACCCACGAGCTCGGAGGTGAACTCGACCTCGTCGCCGGCGGACTTGCCGGTCACGGCCTCGTCCAGCCCGTCGAGCATGCCGCCCGAGCCGACCTTGTAGGTGAGGCCCTCGGCGGAGCCGTCCTCGATCTCCTCGCCGTCCTTGGAGGCGACCAGGTCGATGGTCACGACGTCGCCGGTCTCGGCGGCGCCGTCCTTGTCGGCGCGGGTGGCGAAGCGCTGGCGCATCATGTCGATGCGCTCGTCGACCTCGGCGTCGGACGCCTCGATCACCGGCACCTCGGCGGCCAGCTCGTCGAACGCGGGCACCTCGAAGTCGGGGCGCACGTCGAGCTCGGCGGTGAACTCCACCAGGTCGTTGTCCTCGAGCTTGGTGACGTCGACCTCGGGCTGGCCCAGCGGGACGAGCTCGTTCTCGGCGACGGCCGCCGCGTAGGCGTCGGGCAGAGCGGCGTTGATGGCCTCCTGCAGCACCGTGCCGCGCCCGAAGCGCTGGTCGATGATGGCGGCGGGCACCTTCCCCTTGCGGAAGCCCGGGATGTTCACCTGCGAGGCGATGTCCTTGTACGCCTTGTCGAGGTGGGGCTTGAGGTCGGCGAAGGGGATCTCGATGGTGAGCTTGACCCGGGACGGGCCGAGCTTCTCGACGGTGCTGGGCACTTGGTTGACTCCTGTGTGTGGACGACGATTCGGGTTGAACCTTCGGAGCGGATGACGGGAATCGAACCCGCGTAGCCAGTTTGGAAGACTGGGGCTCTACCATTGAGCTACATCCGCGTGCGCTCACGCGCCGCTACAGCCTAGCGGATTCTCAGAAACTCCCGCGCGGCCAGTTCATGGCCGAACCGTGGTCGTCGAACCTGGTTTCCCGGGTGGGCACGCCCTTGATCTGGTGCACGAACGCCGCCACCTCGGCCCGCGTGACGCCTGGGTGCTGCGGTGCTTGCGGCAGCCCGGACGCCCCCGCCTCGGCCCGGCGGACCGGCTCGGCCCCGAGCTGGAGCAGCCACAACCGGATGCTATCGGCCCCGGGTTGGTTCGGGTCGTAGGTGACCCTCGGGCGCTCGCTCATCCCGTCACGGTAGCGGCCCCGGCGCGGTGGGGCGCGACACTCACCTTTGTCACGCCAGACACTCGGGAGGAAGCCCCTCAGTTGTGACAAAGCCCCGCGCGAGCGTCGCGCCCCTCAGGCGTATCCACCCGGATGGCCCCGACCACGCACCAGCGTGAGCGGGGCGACCACCCACAGCAGAATGAAGAGGAGCGCGGTCGTGGATCCGGCGACCGCACCCCACATCACGTCGAGGAGCGCGCCCACCACAACACAGATGACCAGCGCGAGCGTCACACCAAGGAGCGCCAGACCCGCCTTGGCGAGTCGGTCGCCGATGTCGACCAGGGCGTCCTTGGTCCGGCCGCGGAACGTGAGTCGGTGCGCCGTGACGGGGGCGACGATCAGGGCGGTGCTGGCCACACCCGTTCCGAGGGCGACCAGGTAGACCCACACGAGAACCGGGTCGAGGTCGGCGAAACGCTGCTGGAAGGGGAAGGCCAGCATGAAACCGAGCAGGATCGTCGTGCCGGTCTGGGCCACGCGCAACTCCTGGAGCAACTCGACCCAGTTGCGGTCAAGTCGCTCAGCCGGCGTCTCGTTGCGTTTCGGTTCGTCGGCTGGGGTAGACTCCAGCGGGTTCACGGGGCGTAGCGTAGTGGCTAGCGCGCCTGCTTTGGGAGCAGGAGATCGCAGGTTCGAGTCCTGTCGCCCCGACCAACCAACCTTGTCAACCCGCGATGAATGCCTGCACCCGCGCTGCGGGGCGTCCGATGATGGCCCGATCACCGCGCACCAGAACCGGGCGTTGCATCAGCTCAGGGTGCTCGGCCAGCACGTCAGCCACCTGCTCGGCTGTCTCGACATCGGACGCCGTCAACCCCAACTCCTTGAACCTCGGGTCGCGCCGTACCAGGGCGCCCGGGGCATCCTCGAGGATCGACAGCAGGCCAACCACGCCGGCGCGGTCGAGCGGCTCCTTCAGGTACTGCACGACCTGGTGCGGAACGCCCGCCTCGTCAAGCGTGCCCAACGCTCCGCGCGAGGTCGAGCAGCGCGGGTTGTGGTAGATCGTCACCTCAGCCATGCAGCGCGACCCTACTCGCATTCTCCAGTGACGGTTCCCCCCGCGCACGCCGACACTCACCTTTGTCACGCGAGAGACGCGGGAGGAACCCCCTCATGAGTGACAAGGGTGAGTGTCGCGCCACCCGGGGCTACGTCGCCACATCCCCCAGCACCAGCCACGCCAGGCCGTCGTAGGAGGGGTGCAGCCCGTCGGCGTGGTCGGCCAGCAACAGCGCCGCGCCCCGTTCGGCTGCTTCGGACGCCGCCGCCCGGCTCTCCCAGTGCTCGGGCACCAGGCGCAGCAACGCGATCAGAAGACCAGCGTCCGCCTCGCCCAAGCCGACGGGCTGGCCGGGCAGCACCCCGTCCCCGAACCGGTGGGCGGCCCCGCGCACCCGACCGTCCCAGGCAGCATCGGTGGCGCCGCCCAAGATCGCTCCTTCCAGTCCGGGACCCAGCAGCCCGGTGAGGTCCAGCGGCGGCACGCCCAACCGCAGGGTCGCCAACCACACCCGCGACGCGATGATCCCCAACCCCGGCTCCCCCGACAGAGCCTTCAGCGCGTCGCACACCTGCCCCAGCAGCGCCTCGTCCAGGGTTTCCGTCGCCACCACGACGGCGGCCGCCACCCCGAACAGGTCCCCGCGGGCCAGCCAGTCCTCCCGTTCGAGCCAGTCGAGCACGTTCTCGGGGTCGAGCACGGCCCGCCGCGCCAGCGCCCCGG
>CALMPQ010000381.1 GCA_937872005.1 uncultured Propioniciclava sp. | reverse complement strand
TGGTCAGCCTGCTGGTCACCGGTGTGGTGGCCGCGCTGGTCGCCCGCCGGTTCGGCCTTCTCTCCGACCTCACCTGGCTCCCCGGACGCCGCGGGCCCAAGCCCGCCATCCCCCAGGGTGGGGGCGTCCGCGGGCCGTCGACGGCCACCCGCGCGCCGCGCGCCTCGCGGGCCGAGCAGAAGGCGGCCGCGCGGCAGGCGTCCGACCACGAGCGCATGGACGCGCTGCTGGAGAAGATCTCCGAGCAGGGCATCCACAGCCTCACCCCGGGCGAGCGCAAGGAACTCGAGGCCCTGCGCGAACGCCGCCGCAAGGCGCGCTGATGGTGACCCGCTGCGGGGTGATCGGCCACCCCGTGGAGCACTCGCTGTCGCCGGCGATCCACCGCGCCGCGTACGCCGCCCTCGGCCTCGACTGGGCCTACGACCGCCACGACGTCGCGCCCGGCGGGGTGCGTTCGTTCATCGCGGGGTTGGACGCCTCGTGGCGCGGCCTCAGCGCCACCATGCCCCACAAGGAGGACCTCATCGCCGAGGGCACCCCCGACGAGATCGTGACGGTGACCGGCGCGGCGAACACCTGGGTGCGCACCGCTGATGGGCCGATCGTGCGCAACACCGACGTGCCCGGGTTCGGCATCGCGTGCCGGGCGCACGGAGTCGAGGAGATCGGCTCGGCCGTGCTCGTGGGCAACGGCGCGACGGCCCGGTCGTCGTTGGTCGCGCTGGCCAAGCTGGGTGCCCGCACGGTCACCGTCCTGGCCCGGACGCCGGGGCGGGCCGCCGACCTCGTCACCCTGGGTGCCGGGCTGGGGGTGGCGGTGCCCGTGGTTGGGCTGGGCGGCGAGGTTGTTGCTGCTGATGTCGTGGTGTCGACGGTTCCCGTGGCCGGCTCCGCCCCCGTGGCCGAAGCGCTGGCCGCCGCAGCGCCGGTCGTGTTCGACGCCGTTTACGACCCGTGGCCGACGCCGCTCGCCGAGGCGGGGGCGGCGTCCGGGCGGCTGGTGCTCAACGGGCTGGACCTGCTCGCCGGCCAGGCCGTCGACCAGGTGCGTTGGATGACCGGCGAGACGGTCACGTTCGAGTTGCTGCGCGGGGCGGCGTCCGAGGCACTGGCCGCGCGCTGAGTGTCAGGGGAGCAGCCCCGCCAACAGCGAGGGCACCAGGACGCAGAACAGGATGAAGGACCAACCGCCGGTGAGGCGTCCCAGTCGGGTGTACGGCTGCTCGACATCGCCGGTGCGTGGGACACCGAACAGCAGGAACAGCGGAATGGTCACGAACGACACCGGGCTCGCGATCGCCCAGAACCACGCCCAGCGCGTCGCACGGACCGGTTGGGGGCCGGTCACCAGCAGGGCCAGCGTCAGGAGACCCACCAGCACCCCGACCAAGGTCACCCACGCGGGAACCTTCCACCCGTAGTGGAACCACGTGGTGCTCGCGCGGTCCTCGATGTGGGTCAGGGCCAGGGGCCCGGGGGCGAACTCGTTCAACCGCTCGTCGATGCTGCCGGTGATCGGGTACGGGCGCGTGGTGGTGTCGAAGACCACCTGTTCGTCGCTCTGCGGGCCCGGAACCTCCTGGAGCACCGGGGTGAACCGTGGCACCAGCCCGTCGTGCCAGCGCAACTCCGCCGAGGCCCTGCCGGTGGACGTCACGGGCAGGGCATTGACCACGGTGACCTGGGTGACCTTGCCCTGGGCGATGCGGGAGCTGAGTTCGGAGAATGACGCCGGGCGTGTGCCGAACAGGAGCATGCCGACGCCCACGGCCAAGGCCAGCGTGAGCAGGAGGTAGCGGAGCCGTGCCCAGCTCGGCGTCACGACCGGCCCGATGACCGGGGGCGTGTGGGGCCACGTGGTGGAGGTGCTCATGTCGTCGAGCATGGACCCACGCTACCCCCGCGGCGTCCGCTGCGGGGTGGGTGGGCATCCACCCAAAGGATGATCTCGGGTGGCTGGACGGCAAACGTCCGAGGCGGAGCCGAGCTCAGTCCAACTCGCGGCGCGCGGCACCCTTGTCGGCCGACAACGCCAGCGAGGCGTAGATCTTCAGCGCGTTGCTGACGTGGCGCTCGCGGTTGGCGGGCTTCCAGCCGAGCTCGTCCTGCTCCGCTCGGCGGCGTGCCAGTTCCTCGTCGGAGACCTCGACGTTGATCGACCGCTCGGGGATGTTGATCGAGACGATGTCGCCGTCGCGGATCAGGCCGATCGCGCCACCCGAGGCCGCCTCGGGGGAGATGTGCCCCAGCGACAGGCCCGACGAACCGCCCGAGAAGCGCCCGTCGGTGATGAGCGCGCACTTCGGGCCGAGGCCCACGCCCTTGAGGTAGGAGGTCGGGTAGAGCATCTCCTGCATGCCCGGGCCGCCCTTGGGGCCCTCGTAGCGCACGACGACGCAGTCGCCCTCGACGATCCTGCCGCCGAGGATCATCTCGACCGCCTCCTCCTGGGACTCGGCGACCTTGGCCGGGCCGGAGAACACCCACTGGTGCTCGGGCACGCCCGCGGTCTTCACGATCGCGCCGTCGGGGGCGATGTTGCCCTTCAGGACGCCCAGCCCGCCGTCGGCGGTGTACGCATGCTCGACCGAGCGGATGCAGCCACCCTCCGAGTCGGTGTCCAGGTCGGCCCACCGGTTCGTGGACGAGAACGCCTCGGTGGTGCGCACCCCACCCGGGGCGGCGTACCAGAGGTCGAGCTCGTCGGCGCCGACCTTCCCGCCACGGATGTCCCAGGTGTCGAGCCACTCGGCCAGCGACCGGGAGTGCACCGCGTGCACGTTCTCGTCGAGCAGGCCGCCACGCCGCAGCTCGCCCAGGATCGCGGGCATGCCGCCGGCGCGGTGCACGTCCTCCATGTAGTAGTCGGTCGTGTTCGGCGCGACCTTGCTCAGGCACGGGGTGACGCGGGAGAGGGCGTCGATGTCGTCCATCGTGAAGTCGACGCCACCCTCGATCGCCGCGGCGAGGATGTGCAGCACGGTGTTGGTCGAGCCGCCCATCGCGATGTCGAGCCGCATGGCGTTGCTGAAGGCCTCACGGGTGGCGATGTTGCGCGGCAGCACCGAGTCGTCGTCCTCGCCGTAGAAGCGGTTGGCCAGCTCGACCACGAGGCGTCCGGCCCGCAGGAACAGGTCACGACGCGCGGACGCCGTCGCCAGCGTCGACCCGTTGCCCGGCAGCGACAGCCCGAGCGCCTCGGTGAGGCAGTTCATCGAGTTGGCGGTGAACATGCCAGAGCACGAACCGCAGGTCGGGCACGCGTTGGCCTCGATCGCGGCGATCTGCTCGTCGCTGACCTCGCTGTCGACGGCCTTGATCATGGCGTCGATCAGGTCGAGGCGCTCCATGCCGCCCTCGTCGGGGGCGCCCGAGACGACCTTGTCGCCGAGCATGCGGCCGGCCTCCATGGGCCCGCCCGAGACGAACACGGTCGGGATGTTCAGGCGCAGCGCGGCGAGCAGCATGCCCGGGGTGATCTTGTCGCAGTTGCTGATGCAGACCAGCGCGTCGGCCTGGTGGGCGTTGACCATGTACTCCACGGCGTCCGCGATCACCTCGCGGGAGGGCAGGGAGTAGAGCATGCCCGAGTGGCCCATCGCGATGCCGTCGTCGACGGCGATGGTGTTGAACTCGCGGCCCACGCCGCCCGCCTCGCGCACGGCGCCGGCGACGAGCTGGCCCATGTCCTTGAGGTGCACATGCCCGGGGACGAACTGGGTGAAGGAGTTGGCGATCGCCACGATGGGCTTGCCGAAGTCGCTGTCCGTCATGCCGGTCGCGCGCCACAGCGCGCGGGCGCCGGCCATGTTGCGGCCGTGCGTGGTGGTGCGG
>CALMPQ010000380.1 GCA_937872005.1 uncultured Propioniciclava sp. | reverse complement strand
CCAGCGCTCGCACCACCTCGATCTGCGGGATCGCGGCGCGCAGGTTCGGGCTGAGCCCCCGGGCCTCGAACGCCTCCAGGGTGTTCTCCCGCGACGGGCGGGTGTCCAGCACGATCAGTGGCTCAGCGACGAGGTCGGCCAGGTCCACGTCGGGTCCGGCGGCGAGGGGGTGGTCGGCCGGCAGAACCGCCACGACCTCGGTGGGGTAGATCATCCGCTTCGTCAGCCCGGTGGGCAGGTTCACGTCGTAGAGCACGGCGAGGTCCAGGGAGCCCTCGTGCAGGGCCTCGATGAGCTCGTCGTTGTCGCCGACACGAATGTCGACCCGCACCTCGGGGAAGTCCTCGGCGAACCGTTGGACGACGGGGGGCAGGACGCTGTCGGCGATGCCGTTGTAGCAGCCGACGGCGACTGGCCCGGCGAGGCGGCCGTCCCGCCCCTGGGCAAGTTCGTGGGGGATCTCGTGGATGGCCTCGACCACCGTGCGCGCGCGGCGCGCCACCAGTTCGCCGGCCGCCGTCAGCGTCACGCCTTTGGCCTTGCGGCGCACGGTGAGGCGCTCGCCCAACGCGCGCTCCAACTCGGTGACGACGTGGGAGACGGCCGACTCCGACAGGTGCAGCGCGGACGCCGCCGCCGAGAGGGTTGGGTGGCGCGCCACCTCGAGGAACACCTCGAGCTGGCGGATCGTGACCTTGGCCATTCCTCAATGTTAGTGAAGAAGTTCCCTAAATACCTGTGCTTTACGTCATGTATGTCTCCGGGTGACCATGGAATCAACGACTTCGAAGGAGAAGCCATGACGACCACCACGACCCGCCCGGCCCCGGTCGCCGACTGGGTGACCATCAACGACCTGTACGCCGACCCGTACCCGATCTTCCGCCGGATGCGCGAGGAGGCCCCCGTCCACTGGGTGCCCGCCGTCAACCGCTACATGGTCGTCTCCTACGACGCCTGCCACACCATCGAGCAGGACCCCGACCGCTTCACCGCCCGCGAGCAGGGCTCCCTGATGTACAAGGCCATGGGCCACTCGATGCTGCGCAAGGACGACCCCGAGCACGCCGTCGAACGCGCCGCCTACGGGGGCGTCCTGAAGCCCCGCGCGATCAAGGAGAGCTGGACCTCGGTCTTCGAGGCCAACACCGAGAAGTACATCGCGCACCTCAAGGAGGTCGGCTCGGGCGCCGACCTGATCCGCCACTTCGCGGCCCCGTTCGCCGCGGCCAACCTCGTGGAGATCCTGGGCACCCTCGGCGCCGACTGGCACGACATGGAGCGCTGGAGCCAGCACATGATCGACGGCACGGGCAACTACGCCGACGACCCCGAGGTCTGGGCCCGCGCCCTCACCGCCCGCGACGAGGTCGAGACCATGATCGACGAGCTCGCGCCCCACTACCGCGCCAACCCCGACCACACGCTGCTGTCGCACCTGGTCAACTCCGGGATCCCGATGGAGGCGGTCAAGGCCAACATGTGCATGTCCATCGGCGGTGGCGTCAACGAGCCCCGCGACGCCGTCGGCACCACGATCTGGGCCCTGCTCCTCGACGACGCCCAGCGCGAGGCCGTGCTCGGCGACCCGCCCCGCTGGGCCGATGCCTTCGAGGAGTCGGTGCGCTGGGTCGCCCCGATCGGCATGTACCCCCGCCAGGTCACCGGTGACACGGTGCTCGAGGGCATCGAGCTGCCGGCCGGCGCCCGCGTCGGCGTGTGCCTCGGCGCCGCCAACCGCGACCCGCAGGTGTGGGAGGACCCCGAGTCCTTCGACCTCACCCGCGCCAAGAAGCCGCACCTCGCCTTCGGCGGCGGCCAGCACTTCTGCGCCGGCACCTGGGTGGCCCGCGCCTCGGTCGCCCAGGTCGCGCTGCCGCGCCTGTTCGCCGAGTTCCCGAACCTTCGCCTGGACCCCGACCACGCCGCCACCGTCGGCGGCTGGGTGTTCCGCGGCATGTTGACCCTGCCCGTCCAGTGGGCCTGAGCCCCGAAAGGAAAACCACCATGGCCACGATCACCTTCCACCACGAGGGCGCCGACGACGACGTCGTCGAGGTGCCCGAGGGCACGTCCATCATGCGCGCCGCCGTCACCAACGGCGTCGCCGGCATCGTCGGCGAATGCGGCGGGCAGGCGATGTGCGCGACCTGCCACATCTATGTCCGCGACGAGTACCTGGACGCCCTCCCGCCCATCTCCGACGACGAGGAGGAGATGCTGGAGTGCGCCACCGCACCCGTGCTCGACGACCGCTCGCGCCTCGGCTGCCAGATCAAGCTGGGCGGTGGCCTCACCACCGTCGAGGTCGACGTCCCGGCCAGCCAGGTCTGACGATGGGCGAGCAACGCGTCGTCATCGTGGGCGGCGGCCAGGCCGGGGTTCAGGTCGCCGACTCGCTCCGCAGCGCTGGGGCCACCGGGCCGATCACCATCGTCGCCGACGAGGCGCCGGTGCCCTACCAGCGGCCGCCGCTGTCGAAGGACTACATGGCCAAGGGCGGGGACCCGGCGCCGCTCCCGCTGCGCGGGGGCGACTTCTTCGCCGAGCGCGACATCGCGCTGCACACCGGGCGGGCCGTCGTCGCCATCGACCGGGAGGCCCGCGAGGTCGACCTCGCGGACGGCTCCCGCATCCCCTACGACGCGCTGGTGCTCGCCACCGGGGCCCGGAACCGGGACCTCAAGGTCCCCGGTTCCGACCTCGACGGCGTCCTGGGCCTGCGCACCCTCGAGGACGCCGAGCGCCTGCGGTCGGTCGTCGAGACGGCCCGCCGGGTCGTCGTGGTCGGGGCCGGGTTCATCGGCCTCGAGTTCGCCGCGGCCGCCCGCAGCCACGACATCGAGGTCACGGTGCTGGAGTTCGCCGAGCGTCCGATGGGGCGCGCGCTGACACCCGCCATGTCCGACTGGTTCGCCACGGCGCACGGGAACATCGGGGTGAACCTCCGCCTCGGTGAGGCGATCGCCACGATCGAGGGTGCCGAGGGCCACGTCACGCACGTCACCTCGACCCGGGGCCACACCTACCCGGCCGATGTGGTCGTCATGGGCGTTGGCGTGGTGCCGGCCACCGAGCTTGCGCTCCAAGCCGGCCTCGAGGTCGACAACGGCATCGCCGTGGACGCCCACCTGCAGACCTCCGACCCCCACATCTGGGCCGTGGGCGACTGCGTGTCGTTCCCGTCCGGGCACGCCGGGGCCCGGGTGCGCCTCGAATCGGTGCAGAACGCGACTGACCAGGCGCGCCACGTGGCCCAGATGATCCTCGGCGAGGAGCGCTCCCCGTACGGGGCGGTCCCGTGGTTCTGGTCCAACCAGGGGCCGTACCGGCTCCAGATCGTCGGCCTCGTGGGCCCGGGGATGACGTCGGTGGTCCGCGGAGACCCCGACGCCAACAAGTTCAGCGTGTTCGTCTTCGACGGCGACAAGCTGGCGGCGGTCGAGTCGGTCAACTCGCCGGCCGACCACATGGCCGCCCGGCGGCTGCTGGAGTCGGGCCGCGGCCTGACCCCCCAGCAGGCCGGCGACCCTGCCTTCGACCTGAAGGCCTACTCCCGCGGTGCCTGACGACCGACCCCGCAGCCACGAAGGCCCCCGTGCGATACGCACGGGGGCCTTTCACGTCTGGGTGTCAGCCGGCGAACGGGTCGGTGATGCCCACGTAGACGGTCTCGAGGTACTCCTCGATGCCCTCGGGGCCACCCTCCTTGCCGGTGCCGGAGTGCTTGAACCCACCGAACGGGGCGGCTGCGTTCGAGGTGCTGGGGGAGTTCACGCCCAGCAGCCCCACCTCCAGGCGCTCCGACAGGCGCAGCACGCGCTTGAGGTCGGCCGTG
>CALMPQ010000379.1 GCA_937872005.1 uncultured Propioniciclava sp. | reverse complement strand
CGTTTGGCATTGTCGGGATAGCTGCTCGGTGGAAACCAGTCGGCCGGTGACACGCCGCGCGGCGTCATCGCCCGGGCGGCGGGATCGACGCCCCACGACCGCAGTAGGTTGTCGTTGCACGTCCTTAAAGCCTTGAGTACTGGCTCGACCTTGCCCGTCGCGAACGACATTCGTCACTGCCCGCCTTGAGGCTGACGATCGTTGCCTGTGTGAGTTGAGCGGTAAGGACCGCGTCGGCGTAGATTTCATAACCGCGAATCTTGGATCCCTTGGGCACCACGCTCACATAGGCGACCACCTGATTGGTGCCGAGCAGGACGGCACGGCTCAGGCACTGGACCGCGAAGCCGCCGGTCGCCACGAAGACGAGGGCGGCGACGAGCAGCGATTGGCGCAGCAGTTCCCCGACCCCGGGCAGGAAGGCGATGACACCGACGGCGAGCACGGCGACCGCGATGGCGAGCCCGGTCACCTGCAGGGCCCGGCCCGGGACGCGGGTGCCGTCGATGTGGGCGTTCGTGGCGAGGCGGACGATCTCCTGCTCCACCGCCGACAGCGCGCTGCCGATGCCGAAGACGAGGCCCCACAGGGCCAGGAACTGTGCGTTCTGCTCCTGGGAGAGCCAGCGGGAGACCACGCCGAGCAGCACGAAGCCCAGCAGGCTGGCGCTGAAGAACGCCCCCGCGATCAGCAGGCCCGACCGGCCGCGCAGCCCCTGCGAGCCCGGCTCGGCGGCCTCGGCGGCCTCGGCGGCAGGGGTCATCGGCGGGCGGCCATGAGCAGGCCGCGCACGAACCCGGACCCGAACACGGCGGTGAACGGGACGAGCAGGGCGGCGACCGAGGCCGACTCCCGCGCGGTGCCACCGGATGCCCTCGTTGCGGCCGCTGCGGCGACAGTGGCCACGGCGACACCCGCGACGGCGATCGCGGGACGCTTCACGGTGACCAGCCCCGCGACTGGGAGCGCGACCCCGAGCGCGCCGAGGAGCGCGACGGCGCGTCCCTTCGTGCCCACGTAGCCGTCGACGAAGGTCGTGCCGCGGAAGTAGACCTGCTTGAGCCAGCGCTCGGCCGAGTCGCGGCCGTAGTAGTCCACGGTGAAGGCGGGGTCGATGCCGATCGGGGTGATCGCGGCCACGTTGCGCAGCATCTTCGTGTCGTCGGAGGCGAATCGTTGGTCCGCGAACAGGGAGTCGAACTCGCGGCTGGCCTCGATCAGGGTCGCGCGGGGCGCGGCGAAGGCGCCGGTCCCCTTGGGGTAAGAGTCGAACTCCTCAGGCCCGAACCGGACGATGCGTGGCTGCTTGAAGTAGGCGCGCCAGCCCACCTTGGTGATGCCGTACATGAAGGCGGCGTACGGGTTGCCCTCCGACATCACCTCGACGTGGGCGTTCCAGGCGGAGGCGGGCTCCTCGGTGAGGTGCCGGCGCAGCGGCACAAGGGAGTCGGCGGACACGATGACCCGGGAGTCCAGGAGGAACACGTGCTCGGTGTCGCCGTCGAGCAGGCCGTTGAGGCGCGCCGCGAGTCGCCCCGCGTTGGCCTGCCGCAGGACGCGCACCCGGCCGGCCGCGGCGAGGTCGTCGATGATCGCGGCCGTCTCGGGGCCGCTGCCGTCGTCGACGACCAGCACGTCCAGGGGCCAATCGGCGCGCTCGGCGGCCAGGTGCAGCGCGTCCACGGAGCGGCGGATCCACTCGCCCTCGTTGTAGCAGGGGATCACCACCCCCAGCGTGTCTCGCGTCACGGCTCGTCCCTCTCTGTGAACGTCGTTGGTATCCTAGCCCCGCCCTCCTTCCGACCCGATCCAGGAGCAGGAACACCAATGTCTGGGCCACTCCCGTCCCTCACCTTCGTCGTGATCGTCCACAACGGATCCGGCATGATCCGGCCGGCCGTCGCCTCCGTCTGCACCGCGATCGAACGCGCGCAGTGGAGCGGCGCGTCGGTGCTCGTCGTCGACGACGGGTCGACCGACGACACGGTCGTGGAAGTTGAGGCGCTGGCGTCCGAGACCCCGGTGGGCATCCGCGTGGTGAGCCAAGCGAATGCGGGTCGGCTGGCGGCCTCCCGTGCGGGTGTCGAACAGGCCGAGAGCGAACTGGTGTCCTTCATCGGGGTGCGGATGCGGATGCACCCAGACGCGTTGGTCAACCTGGCCGCCGAACTGACGCAGCACCCCGAGCGCCGGGTGTGGAACTGCCACATCGAGGTGCCCCGCGAGCGGAACCCCCAGGCCCAGTTCTGGCACGTGATGACCTTCATCGGGTGGCGCCGCTACCTTCGGGAGCCGCGCCTGGTCTCCTTCGGGCTGGACGACTTCGACTACTACCCGAAGGGCACCGGCGGTTTCGTGTGCCCCCGGGACCTCCTGCTCGAGGGGTACGAGGCCCTCACCAGCCTGTACGACGACCCTCGTTACGCCAGCGACGACACGGCGCTCATCCGGTACATCGCCGGGCGCGAACGGATCTGGATGACTCCCCGGTACGCGGCTGACTACCTGGCGCGGGCCGACATGGTGGGGTTCGTCCGCCACACCTTCGACCGCGGGACCCTGTTCCTCGACTCGTACCTCCACCCGGGCACCCGGCTGTTCTGGCCGCTGGTGGCCTTCTTCGTCGCGTGCCCGCTCGCACTCTTGCTGGTCCTGCGCAAGCCCCGCACCCTGCTGGCGATCCCCGCGGTCAGCGTCGGCGCAGCCGGCGGCCTCGCGGCCTTGGGCGTGAAGCCGCGTGACATCCGTGGGTTCAGCGCTCTGGCTCCGGCCTTCGGGGTCCTGTTCGGGGCCGGGCTCTGGCGCGGCCTGTTCCTGTCGGCCCGCTCCACCCTGCGCCGGCGCGCCGGTAAGCCGTAGGGTGGGGAACTGTGTCGATCGTCTTCGTAGCCGGAACAACAGCCGAGATCATCAAGATCGCCCCCGTCATGCGCGAACTGCGGGAGCGGGGGGTTCCGACGTACCTGTGGAGCACCGACCAACACGTGTCAGGCGTCCAGGAAACGCTGGTCAATCTTCAGCTCGCCCAACCCGACCGCCACTTGGTGCCTGAGCGGAGACGCAAGCACATCGCAGCCTCTCGGCAAGTGCCGGGATGGTTGGCCTCCGTCGCAGGCGGCGTCCTGCGCCAACGTAGCGCGCTGCTGAACGACTTGCGGGCGAAGGGGACGAAACCGGTGGTCGTCGTGCACGGGGACACCTTCACCACGGTGCTCGGCAGCCTCATCGGCAGGTTGCTGCGTGCCACGGTCGCCCACGTCGAGGCCGGGCTGCGCAGCGGCTCAATGCTCAGCCCCTTCCCCGAGGAGGCCAATCGCAGGGTCGTCGGCCGCCTCGCCACGATGCATTTCGCCCCGACTCAGCGAGAAGTGGAGAACCTCCGCCGAGAGCACGCGCCGGGCGAGGTCGTCCTCACCGGGGCCAACACCGTTGTTGACGCCCTCCGGTTGGCCGCGCGTGAGGAGCCCGATGACTTGGACCTGCCCGCGGAGTTCGGGCTCGTCACCCTGCATCGCTTTGAGTTGCTGCGCCAGGGCGAGCACTTCTCGGCCCTGTTGCGTTTGCTGGCACGACGGGCCACTGAAACCCCGCTCGTGATGGTGGTCGGCGAGGCCGAACGCGCCCGGATCGCCGAACTCGGGCTCGACGGGCTGTTCGGGGACCGGTTCAGGATGGTCCCCAAGCGCTCGTACGCGCGTTTCCTTCCGGTGTTGGCCCGTGCGGCCTTCGTGGTCACCGACTCGGGTGGCCTCCAGGAGGAGTGCGCTGTGCTCGGTACCCCCTGCGCGGTGCACCGGGAACGAACGGAACGCCACCAAGGCTTGGGCGAGAATGTGATGCTCACCCGCTTCGACCTCGACGAGGTCGCCGGGTTCCTCGACCGTTGGCGCGAGTACCGCCGGCCCTCGACGCTGGACGATTACCACCCGTCGAAGATCATCGTGGACCACCTTGAGCGGGCAGTCCGCAGCAACTGACGCGGACCGAGGATCCCGGAACATCCCCGTGCAGGCGTCCCCGTGAGGAGGAGCGGAAGTGGCAAAGATCAATCCCAGCGCAGACGTTGCGGAGTCCGCCCAGATCGGTGAGGGGTCGTCCGTCTGGCACCTCGCCCAGGTGCGTGAGGACGCGGTGCTCGGCAAGAACTGCGTCGTCGGCCGCGGCGCTTACGTCGGCACCGGCGTCGTCATGGGCGACAACTGCAAGCTGCAGAACTATGCGCTGGTCTACGAGCCGGCCCGTCTCGAGAACGGTGTCTTCGTCGGCCCGGCGGCGGTCTTCACCAACGACCACTACCCGCGGGCCATCGAGCCCGACGGCCGCCTGAAGCGCGCCGACGACTGGGAGCCGGTGGGCGTCACCTGCCTGGAGGGTTCCGCGATCGGCGCGCGGGCGGTGTGCGTGGCTCCGGTGACGATCGGCCGGTGGGCGATGGTGGCCGCCGGGGCCGTCGTGATCAAGGACGTCCCCGACTTCGCGCTTGTGGTCGGCGTCCCCGCCCGCCGGGTCGGCTGGGTCGGACGCCGTGGCGTCCCGTTGCAAGCTGCCGAGGGACCGGGGCACTGGGTGTGCCCGGACTCGGGTGACCGGTTTGTGGAGGACGGGCCGGATCGACTGATCGAACTGGAAGGCAACTGATGAACAACCCGGGTGACTTCATCCCCCTGCGAAGCCCCTGATCGGCGACGAGGAGCGGGAAGCGGTGGACCGCGTCCTGCGCTCGGGCATGCTCGCCCAGGGCCCCGAGGTGAAGGCCTTCGAGGAGGAGTTCTCGGCCCACTTCGGTCTGGGCCGTGCGTGCGTGGCCGTGAACTCCGGAACGTCGGGCCTGCACTTGGGCCTGCTGTCGAGCAGGATCGGTGCCGGTGACGAGGTCATCGTGCCGTCGTTCACGTTCGCGGCGACGGCGAACTCGGTCGCGTTGACGGGGGCGACCCCGGTGTTCGCCGACATCGCGCTGGATGACTACACCCTGGACCCGGCCGCGGTCGAGGCGTCCATCACCGAGAAGACGAAGGCGATCATGCCGGTGCACCTCTACGGGCACCCGGCGCCGCTACGCCTTCCCGAAGCGGGAGCCGCTGCTGGTCGAGCACGAGAACTTCCGCGACGCCGTGCTGGGCACGGGCGGCACCGTGGTGACGTTCGCCCAGGGCGTCCACACCATCGAGGTGGCGAGCGCCGTGCTGGAGTCCTCGAAGGGCCACGGCGAGATCGAGATCGGCGCTCAGCCGCAAGCGGTCATCTCGTAGAGGGCGGCGTCGCCGACGCGCGCGAGTTCGACGAACCCGCGCCGGGGTTCCAGATCGTCGAGCCCGGCGTAGTCGTAGGCCACGCCGTGGACGCCCATCGTCCCGAAGTCGAGCACGTAGCGGACGTTCTCCTCACGGACCAGTGGGCATACCTCGGGGTCGGTCTCGGCGTCGTCGAGGCGGTCGCGGACGACCTCGCGCAGCGGGGTGTCGCCGTAGAGGATGTGCGGCGCGGTGACGTGTCGGCCGGTCAGGGCGTAGGCCAGGGCCGACCCGTTCCAGGGGTTGTTGGCGATCACCGCGTCGGGCGGCACCAGATCGGGGACCCGCATCAGGACCGCGTACTCGTCGGAGTTCACCAGCGGCGAGTCGGGCCGGATCTGGTACAGGGCGCGGGTCTTGGCGACCGCCGTGTCCATCGACGTCGTGAACTGGGTGCCTGCCACCCCCACGGCCACCGTGAGCACGGCCAGCAGGGCCGCCAGGCGGGCGGGCTTCAACCGGGACGCCAGCCCGGGCAGGGCACCGAGGAGGGCCGCCACGCGCGTGACGATCCAGTCCACCCCCAGCGCGGCCAGCGGCAGCGCCAGGATCGGCAGGTTCGCCGCGAACCGGCTCGAGTCGTTGTACCAGATGCCGACCAGCAGCAGGCGGAACTCGGTCGAGCCGAAGCTCGACACCACGAGCCAGAAGTAGACGACGACGGCCCAGGCCCCGGCGAGCCACAGCAGGTGGCGGCGAGCGGCCACGACGAGGCCGACGACCATGAGGATGCTGACGGTCCAGTTGGCCATGTAGAGGAGCGGGGCGTTCAGCAGGGCGTGGCCCAGGGACGCGGGCGTGGAGAGCGGAGCGGGCCAGTCGTGCACCGCCGTGCCGGGCCGCAGGACCGGCCAGACGAGGACCGTGCCGACGATGACGGCGGCCGCCAGCGCGAGCCGCAGCCAGACGACGGGCCCGTCGCCGGCGCGAGTGCCCAGCCGGACGCCCTGACGCACGATCACCGCGACCATCAGGCACGAGGCCACGAGCAGCAGGAGCATGAACGCGTTGGGGTGCGCCACCAGCAGGGCCGGCACGGTGGCGACCAGCAGGATCGTCCCGGTGGGCCAGTCGATCCAGCGATCCGTGCCGAGGTTGCCCAGTTGGGCGACGACCCCGATCACGATGGGCAGCAGGGCCAGCCCGAGCAGGTTGGCGTACAGGACGCCGAAGTCGAGGAGCAGCAGCGGGAAGCCGGGGAAGGAGGCGGCCAGCACCCCGACGCCCACGGTGCTGGCGAACGCCGGCCGGAAGGACGCGCGGACCAGGAACATGGCGGCCAACGGCCACACCACGGCGCAGGTCACGGCGGCGACGGCGTTGACCGCCGCGGTCAGGTGGCCGCCGTTGAGCTGGGTCACGAGTGCGGCCAGGTCGTGGAACGCGGCCGGGTAGAAGCCGCCACCCGAGGAGTTCAGGTTCGCCACGCTCAACGACGACCCGTTGCCGGAATCGACGATGTAACGCACGGCGTTCAGGTGCCACACGTTGTCGAAGGTCTGGGAGAACGAGTCGGGGGCGCCCAGCGCGTTGCGCAGGTGGCGTGCCCACAGGACGGCCGCGATGGCCAGACCGGCCCACCACCCCCACGAACGGGTCGGGAACTCGGATCGGAGCTCGGATCGGGCGCGCCCGCGCAGCCAGGAGAAAGCCAGGCCGACAACGATTCCGGCGGCGGTCGCGACGGCGGGGGGCAGCAACCCGAAGGGGACGCCGAGGATGCCGCCCGCGATGGCGGAACCGGCCACCAGCGACACCGACACGGCCGGTGCCGCGGCCAACCCGAAGAAGCCCCGCATGCCGCCGGCGCGCACGACGAGCCACCCCGGCAGGAGGAGCAGGAGCGCCGCGTAGGCCACGCTGGGGGCGAACTCGCCCCAGGTCATCGCGGGTCCTCGGGCCCCGCAGCGCCCGGTTCGAGGCGGCGCAGGCGCTCGTCGAGGAGCGCCACCTCCTCACTCAGGGTGCGCGACTCGTCCTCGAGCTTGGAGACCTCGAGGGACAGGTGCAGCGTCACGCCGAGCAGCATGAGGATGGCGAGGAAGAACAGCAGGTTCGAGGGCAGCGCGACGCCGAGGACGCCGGCGAGCCACGCGAGCAGGCCCGGCCAGACGGTGACGACGACGATCGCCAGGCTGACGATGAGCCACAGGGCGGCGTACTTCTCGCGCATGCGCCCCGAGCGCAGGATGGCCAGGACGACGACGACCGAGGCGAGCGCGACCACGAGGAAGGCGACCCAAGCCATCAGGCGGCCTCCCTCGGGCGGGCCTTGCGCGTCGAGGCGATGAGCAGGGCGAACAGGGAGCGCAGCAGGTACACGGCCGCCTTCCACGGGTTGGCGCTGGGCACACCGCCCTGCCGGGGGCGCATGGCGACCGGGATCTGGGTGACCGTGTAGCCCGAGCGGACCGCGGTCATCAGGGAGTCGACGGTGTCGCCGAGGTACTCGGCGGGGTAGTGACGGGTGTACTGCTCGATCGCGGCGCGGTTCGCGGCGCGGAAGCCGGAGGTCACGTCGGTCAGCTTCACCTTCGCGGCCGCCGAGAGGGCGACCGCGAGCAGGCTCATCGCCCAGCGGCGCGGGCCGCGGGCGGCGTAGTCGCCCTTGCCGGCGAAGCGGGCGCCGATCGAGATGTCGGCGTGCTCCAGCCCGGCAAGGACCTTGGGGATGTCGGCGGGGTTGTGCTGGCCGTCGGCGTCCACCTGGATGGTCTGGTCGTAGCCCTCGCGCCAGGCGTACTTGTAACCGGCGCGGAGCGCGCCGCCGACTCCGAGGTTGTAGGGGAGGCGCAGCACATGGGCCCCGGCCGCCCGGGCTCGGGTGGCGGTGTCGTCGGTCGACCCGTCGTCGATGACGAGCAGGTCGACATCGGGGCAGGTCGCGATGACCTCGGCCACGGTGGAGCCGATCACCTCGGATTCGTTCCACGCGGGCATCACCACGAGGGTGCGTTTGGTTGGCATGGGACCCCTGCGTCGGTTGGCTGCGGACGCCACGACTCTACCGCTGGAAGCGGGTCAACCGTGCGTCCCGCGCTGCGAGCCCGCGGCGTCCACATGATGGACGGCAAAGGATCAAACCTTGGGATTATTGGTCGCTCCGACGACATGTAGTAGCAATGGTGGCAGGATGGTCACCATGAGCCCACGAACCATCGGTGTGACTGAACTAGCTCTGCGCGACGCGCACCAATCCTTGATGGCGACCCGCATGGCCATGGAGGACATGGTCGACGCGTGTGAGGACATCGACCAGGCCGGCTTCTGGAGTGTGGAGTGCTGGGGTGGCGCGACCTACGACGCCTGCATCCGCTTCCTGAACGAGGACCCCTGGGAGCGCCTCCGCACCTTCCGCAAGCTGATGCCCAACAGCCGCCTGCAGATGCTGCTGCGCGGCCAGAACCTGCTCGGCTACCGCCACTACGAGGACCACGTCGTCGACAAGTTCGTCGAGAAGTCGGCCGAGAACGGCATGGACGTCTTCCGCGTGTTCGACGCCCTCAACGACCCCCGCAACATGGAGCGGGCGATGAACGCGGTCAAGAAGACCGGCAAGCACGCGCAGGGCACGATCTGCTATACGATCTCGCCGCTGCACACGACCGAGGGCTACATCAAGCTCGCCGGCCAACTGCTCGACATGGGTGCTGAGTCGATCGCGTTGAAGGACATGGCGGCGCTGCTGCAGCCGCAGCCGGCCTACGACATCGTCAAGGGCATCAAGGACACGTACGGCGACGTGCAGATCAACGTGCACTGCCACTCGACCACCGGCGTGACGCTGGTCAGCCTCATGAAGGCCATCGAGGCCGGCGCCGACGTGGTCGACACCGCCATCTCCTCGATGAGCCTCGGCCCGGGCCACAACCCGACCGAGTCGCTGGTCGCGATGCTCGAGGGCACCGAGTACACCACCGACCTCGACATGGACCGCCTGCTCAAGGTGCGCGACCACTTCGCCAAGGTGCGCCCGAAGTACGCCGAGTTCGAGTCGGCCACGCTGGTCGACACCGACATCTTCTCCAGCCAGATCCCCGGCGGCATGCTGTCCAACATGGAGAGCCAGCTCAAGGCCCAGGGCGCGGGTGACCGCATCAAGGAGGTCATGGAGGAGGTTCCCCTGGTCAAGGCCGCCGCCGGCCACCCGCCGTTGGTCACCCCGTCGTCGCAGATCGTCGGCACCCAGGCCGTGTTCAACGTGCTGATGGGCAAGTACAAGGTGCTCACCGGCGAGTTCGCGGACCTGATGCTCGGCTACTACGGCGAGTGCATCGGTGAACGGGACGCCGAGGTCGTCGAGATCGCGCACAACCAGACGAAGAAGGAGCCGATCACCGACCGTCCGGCCAACCACCTCGAGCCCGAGTGGGAGAAGTTGGTGACCGAGGCGTCCGCGCTGGAGGGTGCTGACGGCACCGCCGAGGACGTGCTGACCTACGCCATGTTCCCCTCGGTCGCGCCCGGCTTCTTCGCCAGCCGCGCCGACGGCCCCAAGAGCGTCGGCAAGACGCCCGAGCAGATGGCCAAGGCCGCCGAGTCCGCCAAGGACGCAGCGGGTGCCGTCAAGGGCCCCATCTCCTACACGGTCACCCTCGGTGGCCGCGCCCACTCCGTCACGGTCGAAAGGGCCTGAACACGATGAGCACCAAGAAGACACCACCCTCGATGGCCAAGCAGGTCGAGAAGCTCAACGAGGCCCGCGTCGAGACCCGCCTCGGCGGCGGGGAGGCCCGCCTGCAGAAGCAGCGGGACGCCGGCAAGCTGACCGCCCGCGAGCGCGTCACCGCCTTGGTGGACGACGGCACATTCCAGGAGATCGGCCTGTTCCGTCGCAACCGCACCACCGCGTTCGGCATGGACTCCGCCGACATGCCGGCCGACGGTGTCGTCACCGGCACCGGCGCGGTGTTCGGCCGCCCCGTCCACATCGCCAGCCAGGACTTCACGGTCGTCGGCGGCTCGGCCGGTGAGACCCACAGCCTCAAGGTCGTCCAGATGATGGAGGCCGCGCTGCGCCTGGGCACGCCCTTCGTGTTCATCAACGACTCCGGTGGCGCGCGCGTGCAGGAGGGCATCGACTCCCTCCACGGCTACGGCGCGGTGTTCTACACCAACGTCGAGCTGTCGGGTGTGGTGCCGCAGATCTCGATCATCTCGGGCCCCTGCGCCGGTGGCGCGGCCTACAGCCCGGCGCTGACCGACTTCATCATCCAGACCCGCAAGGCCCACATGTTCATCACGGGCCCGAGCGTCATCAAGCAGGTCACGGGTGAGGACGTCACCCAGGACGCCCTCGGTGGCGCCGACACCCACCAGGCCATCTCGGGCGTCAACCACTTCGTGGTCGACGACGACGAGCAGGCGATCCTCGTGGCGCAGAAGCTGCTGAGCTTCCTGCCGCAGAACAACACCGAGGACCCGCCGATGGTCGAGCCCGACCCCTACGTCGAGCACGACGAGTCGCTCTACACCCTCGTGCCGACCGACGGGAACAAGGGCTATGACGTGCGCGAGGTCATCGGGCGCCTGGTCGACAACCAGGACTTCCTCGAGGTCCAGGCCGGTTACGCCAAGAACATCGTGATCGGCTTCGGCCGCATCGTGGGCAAGACGGTCGGTTTCGTGGCCAACCAGCCCAACGTGATGGCGGGCGTGCTCGACATCAACGCCTCCGACAAGGCATCCGCGTTCATCCGGTTCTGCAACGCCTTCAACATCCCGCTGGTGACGTTGGTGGACGTCCCGGGCTTCCTGCCCGGTGTCGCCCAGGAGCACGGCGGCATCATCCGCCACGGCGCCAAGATGCTGTACGCCTACGCCGCGGCCACGGTGCCGAAGGTCACGGTCGTGCTGCGCAAGGCGTACGGCGGGGCGTACCTCGCCATGTGCGCCAAGGACATGGGCGCCGACACCGTGTTCGCCTGGCCGACCGCCGAGATCGCGGTCATGGGCGCCGAGGGCGCAGCCGCGGTGGTGTTCCGCAAGGAGATCGCCGCGGCCGACGACCCCGACGCGCGTCGCGCCGAGCTGGTGCAGGAGTACAAGGACACCTACTCCACGCCGTTCGTCGCCGCCTCCCGCGGGCTCGTCGACGACGTCATCGACCCGGCCGACACGCGCCGCTACATCGCGATGCAGCTGGAGATCCTGGTCAACAAGCGCGTGCTGCGGCCCGCCAAGAAGCACGGCCTCGGGCCGGTCTGATCGGGGGAGCCATGTCCGACGACATCAATGCCGAGCTGCTGGACGCCGTCCGTCGCCTGACTGACCGCGTCGAGAGCCTCGAGACCGAGATCAAGAGCATCAAGCTGCTCAACGCGCAGAACGTGCCCGAGGAGACGGTGGTCGCGATCGCCGCGGCCGTCGCCGCCTACCTCGGTCACCGCGCCAAGCGCCGCCAGGCGCACTTCACGCGGTCGGCGTCGTGGCAGTCCACGACCCGTCGCTCCCAGCACGTCCACGCGCCGCTGCACCTGCGCTGACCCCGAAAGGCACACCATGAAGCTGAAGGTGACCGTCAACAGCATTCCCTACGAGATCGAGGTCGAGGTCGCCGAGGAGGAGAAGCCCGCCGTCGGGTCGATCGTCATCGGTGGCGCGGGTGGCATGAACACCCCCGTCGCGTCCACCGCCTCGGTGCAGGCCACGTCGGCCAACGCCGTCACCGCGCCCCTGTCCGGCTCGGTGTCGCGCATCCTGGTCGAGGAGGGCGACGAGATCACGGCCGGCCAGGTCCTCTGCGTCCTGGAGGCCATGAAGATGGAGACCGAGATCACCGCGCCGGCCGACGGCGTCGTGGCCCGGATCCTCGTCGCCAAGGGCGAGTCCGTCGCCGGTGGCGAGGCCCTCATCGAGCTGGGCTGACACAATCGCGGTGTGACCGCCGCCCGATTCGACGACCTGCGCCCCCACCGGCGCAGGTCGTTCCGGCTCTCGGGGCTGGTGGAGGAGTTCTCCGCCCGCTCCCTCGACGAGGTGCTGCCCGCACTCGACCGCGCGGCGGACGCCGTGGCCTCGGGTCGCTGGGTGGCCGGGTGGATCGCCTACGAGGCCGCCCCCGCCTTCGACGATGCGCTGGTGGTGCGACCCCTCGACGGGACGCCGCTGGCCGACCTGCCCCTGGCCTGGTTCGCCGTGTTCGAGCGTCGCGACCCGGTGGCTGAGCTTGTCGAAGACCCTTCGACAGGCTCAGGGACCGGTTTGACAGGGTCAGGGGCCGCGGGCACGTGGACGCCCACGATCGATGCGGCACGGCACGCCGCCGATGTGGCCGCCATCCGCGAGCACATCGCCGCCGGGGACACCTACCAGGTCA
>CALMPQ010000378.1 GCA_937872005.1 uncultured Propioniciclava sp. | reverse complement strand
CGCCTCCTCCAGGACGGAACGGCGGAACCCCTGGGGGGTCTGGACGGCGCGCAGGCGCGCCCGGTCGACCACGGTCGACCCCTCCTCCACGAGTTCGCGGATCGAGTCCGACACCGGCACGACCGGGACGACGGCATCGGCACCGGAACGCACCGCATCGATGACCCGGGTGACGACCTCGGCCGGCACGAACGCCCGCGCCGCGTCGTGGACGAGGACGACCTGGGCGTCGGCGTCCGGGTGCGTCGGCTCGGGCAGCGCCGCGACACCGTTGGCCACCGAGTGCTGGCGCTCGGCCCCACCGTCCACCCAGGTGACCGGGATCGGGGCGTCGACCAGGATGTCGGCGAAGGCCTCCCGCTCGGCTGCGGGGACGACGACGACGGCCTCAGCGACTCCGCCCGCGGCCAACTGGCTCACGGCGCGGGCGAGCAGCGGGACGCCGGCCACCTCGACCAGTGCCTTGGGGACGGACGCCCCGAGCCGGGAACCGGAACCGGCCGCCACCACGATGGCGACGACCGGTCCGGGATTGTTGTTGTGTTCACCCATGGGGGTTACGAGGCCAGCACCTCGTCGAGCATGACCTCGGCGCGGTCGTCGGAGACCTTCTCGGCGAGGGCGAGCTCGGAGACGAGGATCTGACGCGCCTTGGCCAGCATGCGCTTCTCGCCGGCGGACAGCCCGCGCTCACGCTCACGGCGCCACAGGTCGCGCACGACCTCGGCGACCTTCATGACGTTGCCCGAGTGCAGCTTCTCGAGGTTGGCCTTGTAACGACGCGACCAGTTCGTCGGCTCCTCGGCGTGCGGGGCGCGCAGGACGCTGAAGACCCGCTCGAGGCCCTCGGCGTCGACCACGTCACGGACGCCGACCAGATCGAGGTTGCAGGCCGGGACCCGTACCACCAGGTCGTTCTGGCCCACGATGCGGAGGACGAGGTAGAGCCGTTCTTCACCCTTGATCGTCCGGGTTTCGATGTCTTCGATGACAGCTGCACCGTGGTTCGGGTAGACAACCGTTTCGCCGACCTGAAAAGTCATATTCATTGACCCCTTTCCCAACATCCATCATACCACGGTCTTCAACCGGGGCTCAGGGGTATCACCCGTAGCCAGAAGGCGTTCGAGGGTCTTGACAAGCGGTTCGGGATGTGCTCGGAGGGTAGGGCTCGGCCCATCCAAGCGGGTCGATGCCCACACTAGGACGCCGACGCCCCGGACGCCAGCGTCGTTGCCCGGTTGCCGCCGCGTGTCGCGCCGGCGGGTGACAAGGGGGCATGGTCCCGTTTTCGCAACGAATCCACCGGGGGGTGATGTGGCTAACCATCCGAGGGTGGGTTTCGTTATTGTGTGCTGCGACACCAAGGTTTCCGACCCAGGAGGCTCCAGCCATGGAATCCAGCACCCGCCGCCGTCGCCGGGCCGTCAGCACGTTCGTCGCCGGTGTGGGCGCCAGCCTGCTCCTGACCGGATGCGGGTTCAACATGCAGACCCTCCAGCAGTACACGCCGGCGCACGGCGTCAACGTCGACCTCCAGGCGGGCGAGGCCAACCGCCAACTCAAGGTGCGCAACCTGCTCGTCGTCGCCGACGAGGACGGCTCCGGTTTCGTGTCGGCCTCGATCGTCTCGCCGGTCGCCGACCGCCTGGTCAAGGTCGAGGGCAACGCACACAAGATGGACAACTCCACGGGCGCCCCCCTGAACGTGTCCGGCAGCGCGGTGACGCTGGAGGCGAACCGCCTCGCCGTCCTGACCGACCCCCAGGCGGCCTTCACGGTCACCAGCCCCGACCTCAAGCCGGGCCTCACCGTCGACCTGACGCTCACCTTCGCCTCCGGCCTGCAGGCCAGCGCGATCGCGCCGGTCATGAGCGCCGAGGACCCGATCTACGCCGAGATCTCGGCCTCGCCGCGCCCGACCTCCTGACCCACCCGGGGGTCACTCCCCGTAGGTGCTCTCCTCCGAGAAGAGCGTGCTCACGGATTCACCCAGGTGGATCCGGCGCACCGCCTCGGCAAACAGGGGCGCCACCGACAGGGTCACCAACCGGTCGACCGGCTTGTCCTGCGGGATCGTGTTCGTGGTGACGATCTCGTCGATGTCGGCCATCGCGTTCAGCCGCTCGGCCGCCCTCCCCGTGAACAGCCCGTGCGTGCACGCCACCGAGATGCTCTGGACGCCGTAGCTGCGGACCGCCTCGATCAGGGTCACGATCGACCCGCCGGTGGCGATCTCGTCGTCGAGGACGATGCAGTCCTTGCCGGCGACGTCACCCACGATCGCGTCGATGATGACCTTGTCGTCGGCGGTGCGCCGCTTGGACCCCGCCGCGACGTCGACACCCAGGGCGCGCGCGAACCGGCCTGCCGCCTTGGCGTTGCCGAAGTCGGGCGACACGACGACGGTGTTCGACAGGTCGCGCCCCCGGTAGTGCTCGGCCAGCACCGGCAGGGCCGTGAGGTGGTCGACGGGCACCGAGAAGAAGCCGTGCACCTGCTCGGAGTGCAGCGTCATCGTGAGCACGCGGTCGGTGCCGGCGGTGGCGAGCAGGTCGGCCACGAGGCGTCCGCCGACCGAGATGCGGGGGGCGTCCTTCTTGTCGGAGCGCGCGTAGGCGTAGTGCGGCATGACCACGTTGACCTGGGCGGCGGACGCGCCACGGGCGGCGTCCACCATCATCAGGAGCTCCATGAGGTTCTCCTGGGTGGGCGGTGCGAGCGGCTGCACGATGTAGACGTCGCGCTGGCGGCAGTTGTCGCGCAACTGGACCTGGAGGCAGTCGTTGCTGAACCGCGTGACGCGGGTCGGGGCGAGCGGCACGCCCAGCAGGTCGCACATCTCGCGGGCGAACTCGGGGTGGGCGGTCCCGGAGAAGACGACGACTTCGTTGGTCACGCCCGCCATCCTAGGGATCAGCCGTTGAACTTGTAGCCGAGCCCCCGCACGGTGACCAGGATCTGCGGGTTGGCCGGGTCGGTCTCGATCTTGCCGCGCAGGCGCTTGACGTGGACGTCGAGGGTCTTGGTGTCCCCCACGTAGTCGGCACCCCAGATGCGGTCGATGAGCTGCCCGCGGGTCATGACGCGACCGGCGTTGCGCAGCAGCATCTCCAGCAGCTCGAACTCCTTCAGGGCGAGGCGGACGGGCTCGCCGTCGACCCAGACCTCGTGGCGCTCCACGTCCATGCGGACGCCGGCGCCCTCGATCACGTCGGGCATCAGCTCGGTGTCGACCCCGCGCCGCAGCACGGCCCGGACGCGCGCGAGCAGCTCGCGGTGGCTGAAGGGCTTCGTCACGTAGTCGTCGGCACCCAACTCCAGCCCGACGACCTTGTCGATCTCGGCGTCCCGCGCCGTCACCATGATGATCGGCACGGTGCTGCGCTGGCGCAGGCGCCGGCACACCTCGGTGCCCGACAGGCCGGGCATCATCAGGTCGAGGAGCACGATGTCGGCGCCGTGGCGCTCGAACTGGGCCAACCCCTCTTCACCGTCGGCGGCCAACACCACCTCGAAACCCTCCTTGGTGAGCATGAAGCCCAGGGCGTCGCGGTAGCTCTCCTCGTCCTCGACGATCAGGACCACACTCATGTGACTTCCCCCTCCTCGTTGCGAGCGGCCGGCAGGGTCACGGTGAAGGTCGACCCGCTGCCCAGTTTGCTCCACACGGCGACGTCGCCGCCGTGCCCTTCCACGATCTCGGCCACGATGGACAGGCCCAGGCCGGTCCCGCCCGTCTGGCGGCTGCGGGCGTAGTCGACCCGGTAGAACCGCTCGAAGATCCGCTTGGTGTCCTCGGTGCCGATCCCGATGCCGTTGTCGGTGACGGCGATGGCGACCTTGGGGTCGTCACCGTCCTCCACCTCACGGGTGGTGACGACGACGCGGGCCTTCTCGTCGGAGTAGGTGATCGCGTTGTGCACCAGGTTCACCACGGCCGACACGAGCTGCTCACGCTTGCCGCGCACCACGAGGCCGCCCTGACCACCGCGCGTCAGGCTGACGTGGCGCTGCTCCGCCAACTGTCGGCTTCGGTCCAGGGCGAGACCGACGATCTCGTCGACGTACAACAGTTCGGCGTTGCTCACGGGCTCGCCCTGGAGGCGCGACAGCTGCACGATCTGCGTCACCAGCTGCGAGAGCCGCGATGACTCGGACTGGATCTTGCGCGAGAAGTGGGCCACGGCGTCCGGGTCGTCGGCGGCCTGCTCGACGGCCTCGGCGAGCAGGGTGATCGCGCCGACGGGCGTCTTCAGCTCGTGGGTGGCGTTCGCCATGAAGTCGCGGGCGGACGCCTGGACCCGCAGGGCGGCACCCCGGTCGTCGCCGATCACGAGGACCGCCCCGTCGTCGAGGCGCACCACGCGGACGGCGAGCCGCTGGGCGGAGCGCAGGCCCCGGCCGGCCTTGGTCTGGTCGAGGTTCACGGCCGCCATCTCCCCCGTCCTGCGCACCTCGCGCACGAGGTCGAGCAGGGCGGGGATCGCCACGCGGTTTCCGCGCACCAACCCCATGTCGGTGGCCAGCTCGTTGGCGGCCAGGATGTCGTCGGCGTCCCCCACGACGGTGCCGGCCGCGCGCAGGGCGTCCAGGATCACGCCACGCTCGATGTTCGGGTCGGCCACCTCGGGCTCGGGTCGGCGACGGAGCACGGCCCAGGCGATGAGGTACCCCGCGAACAGCCCGGCCACGAGACCGATGAGGGCAGCCAGG
>CALMPQ010000377.1 GCA_937872005.1 uncultured Propioniciclava sp. | reverse complement strand
GCCCCTGGCCCACGTCGATGAGGGCCTCCTCGGCCCGGATCCTGGGCAGGGACCCCATCGTGCGGTCGAGCCGCCCGAGACCGTCACGGTGGAAGCGCCAACCCGGGCGATCCCGCCGCTTCACGCCCGCGGGCACCCAGACGTCGACCTCGGGCGGCGCATCACCGACCCCGGCGAGGAAGAGCGCGGCGCGCCCGCCCAGCGCCGAGTCCGCGCCACCGAGCAGATGACCGGCCCCGCACCGGCGTTCGCCCAGCGCCGAGGTCGCTTGCGCGTAGGTCAGCACCCCACCTTGCCTCGCCGCCAGACGCAGCAACGCTGCCGGCACCTGCTTCTTCGCGATCACGCCCTAGGTTGTAGGCGGCGCCTGTCACCGATTGACAACTCCGGACGGAAAATCACGGTCGGTCTACCGACCCCAGCTTTCCCTTCGATCCACGAAGTGCAGACGCCCATCCCGGCGCACCACACGCCCACCCGGGACGTCGACACCCTTCTGGCCCCGCCAGTGGGTGACCAATCGCTCGACCGCGTCCACATGCGTCGCCGAGACGTCGGACGCCCCCGCCCCGGCCAGCCACTCCACGAGCAGGCGGCGGCGCAGGCCGGGCGCCAGCCCCAGTAAGTGCAGGCAATCGGTCGGGTCACCGGCCTCGCCGACGAGCCCGTCAACCAGGTCGGCCGCCTCGCGGCTCAGGGCCGCAGTCCGCGCGAGGGCCTCGCGGACACCGGGACCCAGCTCCCGCTCCAGCACCGGCAGCACCACCTCGCGCACGCGCACCCGCGCGAAGCGGCGGTCGGCGTTCATCGGGTCGACCCACGGCGCGAGGCCGAGTTCGGCGCAAGCCGCCACGGTCACCGCGCGCCCCAGCTC
The DNA here is from genome assembly GCA_937872005.1 of uncultured Propioniciclava sp. GTDB lineage: Bacteria > Actinomycetota > Actinomycetes > Propionibacteriales > Propionibacteriaceae > Propioniciclava. The sequence goes on along the minus strand of CALMPQ010000377.1, from coordinate 4,098 downwards.
GAGCAGCGGGCGGTCGAAGATCCCACGCGAGGCAGGCATCCCGGCGAGCGAGCGCACCCCTGAGCCGCGTGCGAGGCCCAGCAGCACGGTCTCGGCCTGGTCGTCGAGGGTGTGGCCGAGGAGCACCCGCTCGCCGTCACGAACGGCCGCCGCCAGCGCCGCGTACCGGGCCTCCCTCGCGGACGCCTCGGGTCCGGCCCCAGAATCAACCACGTCGACGCGAATCACCTCGGCCGTCAGGCCGAACGAAGCCAAGCCCTCGGCGGTGGATGCAGCCACGGCGTCCGAGTCCGGCTGCATGCCGTGGTCGACGACCAGGGCGCGCACGGTCGTCCCGCGCTTGCCCGCAACGTGATGAGCGGCCCACGCCAGCGCGAGCGAGTCGGCGCCCCCCGAGCAGGCGACCAGCCAGAGCGCCGGGGCGAGGGTGTCCACGGCCTGCACCACGGCCAGCGTGGCCGGGCCGAGCGCGCGCCGGGCCATCAGCCGTGGACGCGCCGCAGCCAGGTCGCCGGGTCGGCGATCTCGGCCGGCGACGGCAGCATGGCGGGAGCGTCGTAGACCACGTTCAACCCGTCGACGCCCACCTTGTCGATGACCGCGCGGCAGAACCGGGCGCCGTCACGGTACTGGGCGAGCTTGAGGTCCATGCCGAGCGCGGAGTTGACCGCCTTCGTCCAACCGCCCTTGTTCCGCCGGGCGTCGAACCGAGCGCGGATCGTCGCGACGGACGGAACGACGTCGGGGCCCACGCGGTCCATCATGTCGTCGGCGTAGCCCTCCAGCAGCGCCATCGCCGCGCTGACCCGCTCGAACACGACCTTCTGCGCGGGGGTGGTGACGACGTCGACCAGGCTCTTGGGGCGTCCCTTCGGCGGACCACCCGGGTCGTCGGCGAGCAGGTGGCCCACCTCGGCGATGAGGTGCGCACGCAACCAGGGCGCACGGGCGAACTGCTGGCGGTGCGTCTGCTCGTGCAGGCACACCCAGAGCCGGAAGTCATCGCGGTTCACGCCCATCGCGCGCTCGATCTTGGCGACATTCGGCGCAACGAGCACGAGGTGCGGTTCGGCCAGGAACGGCAGGTACTGCCCGAGGATCCGCGAGCCCAACACCGCCAACGCCGCCCCGAGCTGGGCTCCGTTCGCGCGCGCCCCCACCTTGTCGCGCAGCCGTTCGGGGCGCGGGTAGGGCTCGCCCGATGCCTCGGCGAGCATCGTCATGGCCATCTCGACGTTGGCCGCCACCCACGTGGGTCGGTCGATCACGAGCATCTGCCCCGTCGCGGGCGCGCCCAGCCCGGTCACCTCCGCCACCGGCGCGATGGAGGCCTCGGCCGCGGCACGCAGGCCGCCCACCACGTCGGCGACCTCCTCGGCACCCAGTGCCGGGCCCGGGGGGATCAGCCGCCCCCCGACAGCCGCGGCGACCCCGGCGTCGATGTAGGGCAACGAGCTCATGGGCCCCACTCTAGGAGCAGCCGCAGGACGCCAGCGCCGCGGTCGCGCGGTCGAGCCAAGCCCGGGCGCTGGTCTGGCCGGCGCCACCGGAGGTCATCAGCGCGAACGCCAGCGGCTGCCCGTCGTCGGTGATCACGTAGCCGGTCAGGGTGTTCACGCCCCGGATCGTGCCGGTCTTCGCCCGCACCACCCCGCGCCCGGCCAGCGCGTCGGGGTTGGTGAAGCGCTCGTGCAGGGTGCCGGTGACCCCGGCCACCGGCAGCCCCTCGGTGATCGCCCGGAACTCGGGGCGCGCCAGGGCCAGCCGGATCGCCCCCACCAGCGCGTCGGCGGTGACCTGGTTCTCGCCGGCGATGCCGTTGCCGTCGTGCACGGCCATGCCGTCCGACCACAGTCCGAGTCGCTGCAACTCCGACACCAACACCGCGGCCCCGTCGCCCGGCGTCGCAGGGCGTCCGCGCTCGAGGGCGACCTGCCACAGCAGGGTCTCTGCGGCGTCGTTGTCGGACTCGGCCAGCACCACCTCGGCGATCGCCGCGACCGGGAGCGAGTCGACGTGCGCCAGCTCGGTCGCGTCGGCCGGCGTCGCCGCGGGGTTCACGGTCGAGACCGCGATGCCCTGCCCCGTCAGGAAGCCGACGAACTTGTCGGCCGCGAACCGGGCCGGGTCGGGGTTGCGCTCCATGGCGTTGGGCGCAAGATTGGGCCGTGCGTGGTCGGCCGTCAACGCGGTGATGGGCGCCACGGAGCGCGCGAAGATGTCGGGCCAGATCGGGTTCCAGCCGGGCCCGGCGAACAGGGTGGCGTCGTAGACGAGCGCGACCGAGGCGACGCCCTTGGCCTTCAAGGCGGTCGCGGCCTCCTCGGCCAGGTCCTCCAGCGCGGCGGGCTGGGGGTGGGCGTCCGGGCGTCGTGCGCCGGCCAGCAGCGGGTCGCCGCCGCCGCGCAGCACGACGGTGCCGCCGTCAGCGCTCAGCAGGGCGGTGGTTGCAAAGGTCTTCTCGGGTCCGAGGACGTCGACTGCGACGAGTGAGCTGAGCACCTTGAGGCTGGACGCCGGCGTCCGGGCCCCGCTCCCGGCACGGTAGAGCTCGGCGCCGGTGCGGGCGTCCACGACGAGGGCGACGACGTCGCCGAGGCCGTCGCGCGGGAGGGCGTCCAGCTTCGCGGTGAGGGCTGTCGGCGACACCTCCGCGGTGGGGGCGGCCAGCTCCGGCAACACCGGGGCGGGCGGGTCGGCAACATCGGGGTGGTCGAGGCGTCCGGTGCCGACGAGGGGGTCATCAGCCAACTGGGGGCGCACCACGAACTGCAACCCCGCAGTGGCCAAGGCAACCGTGAACGCGAGGATCCAGACCACGGTGGGCCACACCCAGCGACGACGGACGCTCACTCGACCATCATGTCAGGCCCCTCGCTCCCAGCGTTGATATCATGGGGTATCTGGAGGTGCCCATGCCCGACATCCTGATCCGAGACATCCCGGCCGAGGACGTTGCCCTGCTCGACGCCCAGGCCAAGCGCGCGGGTCTGACCCGCACCGAGTACCTACGCAGGCACTTGCGGGCACAGGCGCGCCGAACGACCGGGCCGGTGACCGCAGAGTCGCTGCGTAGCTTCGCGACGGCGCTGCCGGATCTGGCCGACCCCGACATCATGCGGGATGCTTGGTCGTGACCTCCTGGCTGATCGACAGGTCGGCGATGGTCCGCGTGGGCACCAGCCCGAACGCTGAGGAGTGGGCACGGCGCATCGAACGGGGCCTCGTCGCCATCTCCACGGTGACGCGACTCGAGATCGGCTACTCGGCCCGAACCGCATCCGAACACGCACACCACCTCGACCTGCCACCGATCGCCTCGATGCCCATCGCGCACCTCACCCCCGCCATGGAGGATCGCGCCGTGGAGGTGCAGCGACTGCTGGCGCACCGTGGGCAGCACCGCGCCCCGTCGATTCCTGACCTCCTGATCGCCGCGACCGCCGAACTCACCGGCAGGACCGTGCTTCATCTGGACAAGGACTTCGACCTGATCGCAGCCCTCACCCTGCAGCCCGTCGAACGCTTGGACTCCTGACCCCCAGAGCCATGCCGCTAGCCTGTCCTTGCAGTTGATCCGCCAGAGCAGAGGAACTCCCACATGCGCGCCTCCTTCGAACGCCCCAAGGTGAAGCCCCCGTTGCACTTCGACGTGACCATCGAGATCCCGAAGGGCACCAAGAACAAGTTCGAGATGGACCACCACAACGGTCGCATCCGTCTGGACCGCACGCTGTTCACCGCGACGGCGTACCCGAATGACTACGGGTTCATCGAGGGCACCCTGGGCGAGGACGGTGACCCGCTCGACGCGATGGTCCTGCTGCCCGAGGCGACGTTCCCGGGCTGCCTGATCGAGTGCCGCGCGATCGGCATGTTCCGCATGCAGGACGAGATGGGCGGCGACGACAAGGTGCTGTGCGTGCCGGTGGCCGACCTGCGCCAGGCGGGCCTGCGCAACCTCACCGACATCCCCGACCTGACGCTGCTCGAGATCGAGCACTTCTTCAGCGTCTACAAGGACCTCGAGCCCGGCAAGTCGGTCGAGGGTGCCGTGTGGACCGGTCGCGCCGACGCCGAGGCCGAGATCCGCAACTC
>CALMPQ010000376.1 GCA_937872005.1 uncultured Propioniciclava sp. | reverse complement strand
GCCCCGGCGGCATCTACACCAGCAAGAAGAAGGTGGAGAAGGTCGAGGACTTCGAGCACGACGGTGCCACGGTGCTGGCGTCGCGCCTGGGCTACCGCATGAACGAGGCGTTCGCGACCCACTACTTCGGGCGCATCTTCCTGCACCCCGATGTGGTGTTCACCCCCGAGATGCTCAAGCCCGAGTTGCAGGACCTCGACACGTTCGCCGAGTCGATGGCCACGATCGTCAAGACCCACCAGCGGGTCGCGCAGGCCTACTTCGACGACGGCGGCATCGCCGATGCCGTTCCGCCGCTGCGCGGACTGCTGGAGATCATGGCCAACGGCTCGACCGCCGAGGGCTGGGGTCTGGACTCGCCGGAGTTCCGTGCGCAGTTCACTCGCGAGTCGGTGCTGGCCAGCGACTGGTACGCCGCCCGCCTCGACGCCAAGCGCACCGAGGAGCTCCGTCAGGCACACCGCGCTGCGCTGGGCCTGGCCGACTTCCTGGCCGAACCGGCCAACGAGGAGGTCGCCGAGCGCCTGGGCATCGCCGAGCGCCGCGACGCCGCCGAGGCCGAGGTCGCCCGGTTGGGTTCGCCCGAGTACCGCGCGTCCCTGGTCGGCACGATCGGACGCCAGCCGCTGGGGTGATCGTCCCCTCCCCTCCCCGGCCCCACACGGGGATCGAGGCCTATCAACCCAAAATCATTGATTTGATGAGATCAATCTCCTAAGATTGAGGCATGTTTGCGCTGACCATCGACCAGCACCGCTCGCGCCGCGGCGACGACCTCGTCCCCGGGTTGCTGGGCGCCCTCACCCACGTCCCGACCGCGCTGCCGTTCGAGCGCACGGTCGGAGACGAGGTGCAGGGGCTTCTCGACGACCCGGAGGCCGTCCTGGCCGCCCTCCTGATCGTGCTGCGCGACGGCAACTGGTCCACCGGGCTGGGCATCGGCCCGGTCGAGACCCCGCTCGCCGATTCTGTGCGGGCGGCGCGCGGGCAGGCGCTGCTCGACGCGCGCTCGGCGGTCGACCGGGCCAAGACCGCCGGCGAGGTCCGGGTGGCGGTGGCGTCGGCGTCCAACCCCCTCGGCGCCGCCGACGTCGAGGCGGTCGCGGGCCTGATCGGCACGCTGGTCCGCCGCCGCACCGACACCCAGTGGGCCACCATCGAGGCCGTGGACGCCGCCCCCACCCAGCGCGCGGCCGCCGAAGCCCTGGGGGTGACCCCGCAGAACGTGTCCCAGACGCTCGCCGCCTCGGCCGTCGCGGTCGAGCGCGCGGGATACCCTGTGCTGGTCCGACTGCTCGAGCGTGCGGAGGCGCCATGACCCCCTGGCTGACCGCCCTCGTCGTCGTGCTCGCGCTCGCGGCGTCCGTGGGGTTGGGGCTGGCCGTGTCGGTGCTGGTGTTGCGCTGGGCGCGCGTTCCCGAGGTCATCCTCCCGGAGTTCGAGCGGGACGCCTCGGGTCGCCTCGTCCCCATCCTGGCCAGCACACCGAAGCCGTCGCGGCCGCTGCTGCGGGGCGGGCTGTGGGTCGGCGTCCTCGAACGCCTCGCGATCACCGGCGCGATCATCGGGGGGCACCCCGAGCTGATCGCCATCGTGGTCGCGGTGAAGGGCCTGGGTCGCTACCCCGAACTGCAGCAGGCCGGCGGGGCCAGCGAGCGGTTCATCATCGGGACGCTGGCGTCCTTCACCGTCGCGGTGGCCGTCGGGCTCGGGGCGAACGCGCTGCTGCCGTTGTTGCCCTGACCCTTCACCAGTTGCCACGGCCAACTGTGCAAGGGTCGGGGTCGGTGATAGAACGGGCCGAGTGAGTGACCCGAACATCATCCGCGTTCAGGGCACGGACCGGATCTTCCACCGCATGAAGATCCTGGCCGTGCTGTTGCTGCCGCTGTCGATGTCGCTGATGGCACTCTCGGCCGTCAACGTCGCGCTCCCCACCATCGAGATCGGCCTCGAGGCAACCCCCGGCGACGTGCAGTGGATCCTCTCGGGGTACGCCCTGGCGTTCGGTGTCTCGCTGATCCCGGCCGGTCGCGCCGGCGACGTGCTGGGTCGGGGGACCTGGTTCATCGCCGGACTGGTGCTGTTCCTGCTGGGGTCGCTCGCCTGCGGGCTGGCGCCGGATCCGCTCTTCCTGAACGCGGCCCGCATCGTGCAGGGCCTGGGGGCGGGCATCTTCTCGCCCCAGGTGACGGGCATGATCCAGCAGTACTTCACCGGGCAGGGGCGGGCGAAGGCGTTCGCGATGTTCGGATTGGTCATCTCGGCGTCCGTGGCCGTCGGCCCGGTGCTGACGGGTGCGATCATCCAGGCGCTGGGCACCGAGAACGGGTGGCGCTGGGCCTTCTTCATCTACATCCCCATCGGCGTGCTGGCCGTCCTGCTGGCGCTGGCCTGGTTCCCCTTCGAGACCGAACGGCTCCGCAAGCTGGGGGCGTCCGGCTCCACCGGGGAGAAGCTCGACCTGGACCCGATGGGGTCGATCATCCTGACCCTGGCCATCCTCTGCCTGATGTACCCGTTCATGGCGCACGCCGCCTGGGCGTGGTGGCTGCTCCCCGTGGCGCCGCTGCTGGCGTGGGCCTGGGTGCGTTGGGAGCGCTGGTACGCCGGTCGCGGCGGAGCCCCCATGGTGGACATGAGCCTGTTCGGCTACCGCTCGTTCCGCAACGGCATGCTGGTGTCGGGGACGATGTTCCTCGGCGTCGCCAGCACCTTCGCCGTGGTGGCGATCTTCCTGCAGACCGGGCTGCACGTGGCCGCGGTCGCCGTCGGACTGATGGGCCTGCCGAACGCCCTGCTGAGCGCCTTCGCGTCGATGTGGTCGGTGAAGTACGTCCTGTCGCACGGTCGGCGCCTGATCGTGCTGATGCTGCTGCTGATGGCGCTGGGCACCCTGCTCAGCGTCGGCGTGGCGCTGCTGACCCCCTTGGGCGCACCGTGGTGGCTGCTCGCCGCCACCCTCGGTCTGAACGGGTTCGGCATGGGCGCCATCGGGTCGGCCAACCAGACGCTGTCGATGCAGGACGTCCCGGCCGAGCACGGCGGCACCGCCGGCGGCATCAAACAGACTGTCGAGCGCATCGGCGCTGCGCTGGGCAACGCGATGGTCGTGGGCGCCCTGTTCGCCCTGGTCTCCCAGGGCTGGACGGTCGCCTTCGCCGGCGCCTACCTCGTCATCGTGCTCTGCCTCCTGGCGGCGGCGTTCCTGGCGGTGCTGGACGAGCGCCAGCACCGCGTTCCCGTCGCCTGAAGTAGACCTTCGTCGGGGTCCGGGGGCCGTCAGGATCATCCCTCCGGGCACCCCGACTCACCCCCGGGTCGGATGCCGTGACCGGTGCGACCGGTGAGGATGGCGAGCATGACAACGACGCTCCCCCTTCGTCGCACCCCCTTCGTCACCCTCGCCGCCGTGGCCGACCTCGTCACGCTCGGCTCGACGTCGCGCGCCGCCGACGTCCGCGCTGCGCGGGCGCGCCGACTGCACGCGGAGGCGTCCGACCACGCGGCCGCAGAGCTCGCGCTGATGCGCGCAGCCCACGCCGAGCGGTTCGCCGTGGCGTGCGCTGCCCCCTTCCGCGAGCGGGTCGCCCTCGAACTGACCACCGCCCACCGCGAGGGACGCCGCGCCCCCCGCCTGCAGCTCATCGCCCTCCCCGGCCCGGTGGGTCGCTGGCGCACCGCGCTCGCCCACGAGTTCGACGTGACGGACGCCGCGAGCACCGCGTCCTTCGTCGCCACCCGGTCGGCGCTGGCGCACTCCCTGGCGCCGCGGTCCGCCACCTGCGCGACCCTGCTCGCGGCCGAGTGCCTGCACGTTGCCACGGTGGCCGCGGGAGTCGGTCACTGGTCACACGAGGAGGCGCTGGCCGCGTCGGCACCCTTGGTCGACCTGCTGGTGGGCCTGCACGACTCGTGGGGCTCGTTCGCCGAGGCGTTCCTGGTGGCCGAGAAGTCCTGCGGCAAGCCCGACGACGTGCGCCACGTGGTGTTCGCCCAGGTCGTGGGGCGACTGATGGCCGACGACCGCTCCCCCTGGTGTGAGGTGAACTGGCCTGCGGCCTGACCGTCGAGAGCCCGTGTTCCCAGCGTCGAGAGCCCGTGCTCAGAACCCCGCCAGCCGCACCAGCGCGGCCGCCACGGCCCCGACGACCACCACAACGAGGTAGGGAGCGCGCAACCACAGGGCGATCGCGGCAGCGGCGAGGGCGGCGAGGCGGGCGTCCAGAACGACGGCGGTGCCGGAGACAACCGTGTTGACGGCGACGAGGCTGGTGAGGAGGCCGACGGTCATGCCGGCGCTGACGGTGGTGACCCACGGCCGGTCGAGGAACGAGTCGGGCACGAGGTAGCCCGCGAGCTTGGTGGCGTAGGCGATGCCGCAGGCGAGCACCACCCAGAACCAAAGGTCGGTCATGCGTCCCTCCGGTGCTGGGCGACGGCCATCGCGCCCGAGACGACTGCGGCCACGATGATGGGGATGCCGGCGGGCACGAACGGCACCGCGACGAGGGTGACGAAGGCGGCGGCGATGACGATGGCGTGGGCGTCCCGGCCCCGGAGTCGGGGCCAGAGCAGGCCGAGGAACGCGGCGACCGCAGCCCCGTCGAGGCCCCAGGCCTTCGGGTCACCGAGTCGTTCACCGGCGAGGGCGCCGAGCAGGGTGAAGAGGTTCCACAGGACCCAGACGCCGATGCCGGCGGTCCAGAAGCCGCGACGCTGTTCGTCGTGGTGGGTCTGGCCGAGGGCCGTCGCGGCCGACTCGTCGATGGTGAGGTGGGCTGCGATCGGCTTGCGTGCCGCGGGGGGCCGGAACAGCGCGTTCATCTGGACGCCGTAGACCGCGTTGCGCAGGCCCAGCAGGGAGGCGGCCGTGGTGGCGGCACCGAGCGAGCCGCCGCCGGAGACGACCCCGATGAACGCGAACTGCGAGCCGCCGGTGAACATGAGGGCGCTGAGTGCGACGGCCTGCCAGACACTGAGCCCGGCGGCGACGGCTAGGGCCCCGAAGCTGATGCCGTAGAGGCCGACCGCGATCGAGATCGACAGCCCCATCCGCACCGCCGGCGTCAGCCGGGTCGTCGGGGTGGGGGTGGAGCTGGGCACCACGGGATGCTAGCCCTCCGGTGCGCAAAGTGATGCGGCGTTTCTATCGCT
>CALMPQ010000375.1 GCA_937872005.1 uncultured Propioniciclava sp. | reverse complement strand
AGGCGCAGGTCGGTCGGCGGGGGCGTCACGGGCTTGCCGAAGCTGAGGTTCGGCGACGGCCCGAACGCGGACGCCGTGACGGCCTCCATGCGCTCGTCGTCGTTCCAGGCCTCGCGGAGGATGTCCTTCAACGCCATCGCCGCCGCCTCGGGGTTGGACGCCCGCGTGATCGCCCCACCCACCGCCGCGCGCATCGCGCCGCCACGGATCACGGCCGGGAGCGACTCGATCGTGATGCCGCCCACCGCGAACCATGGCTTGGACTTCGGGTCGTGCGCCGGCGCCTTCGACGCCGCGTGCCGGATCAGCGGCAGGCCGGGGCCCACGAGCAGGAAGTCGACGTCGGGGTGCGCCAGGGCGGCCTCGGTCTCCTCGGTGGTGTTGCAGCGGCGCCCGATCAGCGTCCACTCGCCCACGAGCAGGCGGGTGCGAGCCGGGTTCGCCTCGTCGTCGCTCAGCACGAACAGGTCGGGTGACAGCGCGGCCGCACGCACGGGGCGTCCGAAGTAGGCCGTCAGGCCCTGCGTGGCCCGGGCCGCCTCGGTGATCGCGTCGAGCCCGGCCTGCGCGGAGTCGTCGAAGACGACCTCAGCCAGTCCCTCGTCGAGCATCACCGCATCGGCACCACCGGCGTACGAGGCGCGGGCGACGGGACCCACGGCGTCACCCTCATCGGCGACGATGTGGATCAGGCGGGCGAGCTTGAGCCGGGTGGCAATCCCCATCAGTGCGGTCACAGGTCCAGCCTGCCACAACCCCGGCGGGTCGAACCCGACGACATGGGGATCGCGTGCCACACTCGACTCGGGCCTGGCATGCCTCTCCTTCCCCGATCCATGCCGAGGATTCGTGTTGACGACTGAACGCAACAATGGCCTGGTTGGCCATGTGCTCGACGACCGGTACGAGGTCGTCAAGAAGCTTGCGCGCGGCGGCATGGCCACCGTGTACGTCGCCAACGACCTGCGCCTGTCCCGCGTCGTCGCCGTCAAGGTGATGAACGACGGCCTGGGCGACGCCGACGACTTCGCCGCCCGCTTCGACACCGAGGCACGCGCCGCCGCGCACCTCTCCCACGCCAACGTGGTGAGCGTCTTCGACCAGGGCACCGACGCCGGGCGCCCCTACATCGTCATGGAGTACGTGCAGGGCTTCACGCTGCGCAACCTCATCACCCGCGAGGCCCCCATGGACCCGCGTCGCGCCATCGAGCTCGTCGAGCCGGTCGCCGCCGCGCTGGCCGCGGCCCACACGGCGGGGCTGATCCACCGCGACATCAAGCCCGAGAACGTGCTGATCTCCGACCGGGGCCAGGTCAAGGTCGCCGACTTCGGCCTGGCCCGCGCGGTCACCGCGAACTCGAACGCCGCGACGACCGGACTGGTCATCGGCACCGTCAGCTACATCGCCCCCGAGCTGGTGACCAAGGGCCGCGCCGACGCGCGCTCGGATGTGTACTCCCTCGGCATCGTGCTCTACGAGATGCTGACCGGCCGCAAGCCCCACCAGGGCGAGACGCCGATCCAGGTGGCCTACAGCCACGTGCACAACCAGATCTCGGCGCCGTCGATGGAGGTGTCCTCCACCTGGCAGGGCGGCCGTGGCGGCATTCCCCCCTATGTGGACGCCCTCGTCACCTCGGCCGCCAACCGCGAGCGCCACAATCGCCCGCTCGACGCCGGGGTCCTGCTCGGCCACCTGCGCGCCGCCAAGGACGCCCTCGCCCGCGGCGTCGTCGACGACCCGGCCCTTGTGGCCCGGATGCGCCGGACCGAACCCGAACCCTCCGACTCGGCGACGACGCCCGTGCCGACCCTGCCGCCCCGCCTGGGCGCCGAGCGGCGCTTCACCCCCGTGACACCCGTGTCACCGACCTTCGACGTGTCGACCGACGGCGCCCCGTTCTACAGCACCGGCCCGGTGCCCTACTCGCCGCAGTCGCCCCACACGCGTGCGCTTCCCGAGCTGGGCGCCTCCCCCGTTCCGCCGCCGGCGGCGCGCGCACCGCAGCCCGCGGCGTCCGGACGCCGTTGGCGGCGGTTGGTCGCCGTGCTGGCCGTGCTCGCGGTGCTGGGTGGGGCCGGCTGGGGCGGCTGGTACCTGCTCGAAGGGCGCTGGACCACGACGCCGACCCTCGCCACCCTGACGCAGGCCGACGCCGAAGCGGCCGTGACGGCGGCCGAGCTGCACGTGACGTTCCAGCAGGAATTCAGCGAGGACGTGCCTGCGGGCCAGGTGATCCGCACCGAGCCGGGCAACGGGGACCGCATCCTGCGCGACGGCACGCTCACGGCGTGGATCTCGCGCGGCCCGGAGCGGTTCGCGGTGCCGACCGTCACCGGGCAGGCCCGGGCCGACGCCGAGCAGCTCATCACCGGCAACTCGCTGGCGGTGGGTGGCGTGACCGAGGAGTACCACGACACCGTCGCCGCCGGCGTCGTGATCTCGCAGGGAGCCAAGGCCGGCGAGCAGGTCAAGCGCGGCGCCCCGGTCGACCTGGTCGTCTCGAAGGGTCCGGCCCCGGTCGAGGTGACCGGCTTCGCCGGCAAGCCCCTCGGCGAGTTGCAGGCGTGGGCGAAGGCGAACCTCATCACGCTCGACACGACCGAGGAGAACCACGACACGGTGCCCAAGGGCACCGTCATCTCGCAGGACCCGTCCGAGGGCCAACTCCACCGCGGCGCGTCGATGAGCGCGGTGGTGTCGAAGGGTCCGGTCATGGTGACCGTCCCCCCGGGCCTGCGCGGACTCGGCGCCGAGAACGCCGCCCAGAAGGTGCGCGACGCCGGGCTGGTCCCGGAGTTCAAGCGCCTCGTCAACGGCGGCTTCGGCATGGTGCTGAGCGTGAGCCCCGGCGAGGGCACCTCAGTACCCAAGGGCTCGAAGGTCGTCATCAACCTCGTCTGACCGCCGACAGCCTGTGTTCCGGCCGCCGAGAGCCTGTGCTCAGGCGCGCAGGTGGTCGATGAGGCGTCCGATGAAGGACTCGCACGCGGCCAACTGCTCAAGCGAGATGAACTCGTCGGGCTTGTGCGCCTGGGCGATGTCGCCGGGCCCGACCACGACCGTCGAGATGCCCGCGTTCGAGTAGACGCCCGCCTCGGTGCCGTAGGTGACCTTGTCCCGCTGCACGGCGAGGCCGAGCTCCTGGCCCAACGCCACCGCCGGCGCGTCGGCGGGGGTGTCGAGCCCGGCCGTCATCGTCGGCTCCCCCACCTCGACCCACGCGTCGGGGTGCTCGGCGCGCATCGCCGCCTCGACCTCGCGGCAGAAGGCGACGAGGGCGTCCATCTCGGCGCGGTCCTCCTCGGGGGTCCCGATCGAGCGGAACTCCAGCGTGACCTCGCAGCGGGCCGGGATGATGTTGACCCCGTTGCCGCCGTTGATCAAGTTCACCGAGCCGGTCGAGTAGGCGATGGGGTACGCCTCGTCGAAGGGGCCGGTCATGCGCCAGGCGTCCGATCGCTCGCGCCAGTAGCGCACGATGGACGCCACGTGCTCGATCGCGTTCACGCCGTCGGCCGTGAGCGAGGAGTGCGCTGCGACGCCGTGCACCGTGACCGTGACGAGGTTGATCGACTTGTGCCCACGGATCATCCGCATCGAGGTCGGCTCACCGACGAAACAGACCCGCGGGGTGATACCGACCGAACGCAGGCTGTCGACGAGGGGCTGCGCGCCGAGGCAGCCGACCTCCTCGTCGTAGGAGAGCGCGAGGTGCACCGGCTCGCGCAGAGGCTGCTCGACGAGATGCTCCAGAGCGGCGACGATGACGGCGTCGAAGCCCTTCATGTCGGCCGTCCCGCGGCCGAACACCTTGCCGTCCCGCTCGACCAGCCCGAAGGGATCCGACGTCCAGGCTTGGCCGTCCACGGGGACGACATCGCTGTGCCCGCTCAGCATGATGCCGCCGTCGGTCGAACCCGTGGCGTCCGGCACGGTGACGACCAGGTTGGCCTTCGTGCCGTCGGGGTTGGGGAACAGGTGCGGCTCGAGCCCCAGCGTGCGGGCGTGCTCGGCGACGAGCTCGACCAGCGGCAGGTTCGAGTCGCGGCTGGTCGTGTCGATCGCGATCAGGCGGCCGAGCCAGTCGAGGACGTCGGGTGAGGGGCGTGTCATGGCTCCATTCCTACCACCCGTCAGCCGGCGGACACCTCCCACGCCTCGCCCGAACGCAGGTCGTGCACGGTCGTGGGCGTCATTTCGTTGTAGCGCCCGAAGGCGAGGTTCCACCCCCGGTCGGACAGCAGCGCGTTGTGGACGCCGAAACCCTGCGCGGCACCCAACGAGCGCAGGAAGTCGATGTGCTCCTTCATGGCCGCCCATGGCCCCATCATGGGGATCGCAACCACGTCGATGCCCGCTGGGGCCGTGTCGAGCGAGTCACCGGGGTGGAAGAACGTGGGCTCACCCTCAGCCGTGACGACCAGGCCGACGTTGCCGATGCGTGGGATGTCGCGGTGGATCACCGCGTGCAGCCCGCCGACCGCGTCGATGCGCACCGCGCCCAGGTCGACCGACTCGTCCTCGGCGATGCCTTGGCCGCGGCCGCCGAGGTCGACGGCGTCCAGCACACCGGGCTCGACCCAGACCTCGGCGTCGGGGTTGGCGGCGAACAGCCCGCCGACGTGCTCGGGGTCGACGTGGTCGGGGTGCAGGTGGGTGACGACGATCGCGTCGAGGTCGGTCGTGCCGTGCCAGGCGTCGGAGAAGTTGCCGGGGTCGAACAGGATCCGGCGGTCGGCCACCTCGAGGAGGACGGCCGCGTGCCCGAGGTGCGTGATCTTCATGGCCCCCACCCTAAACTGCACGCATGGCTACGGGGTATGAAGAAGAACAGCTCACCCGCGACGAGGTCGACGCGCTGACCGGCCCCGTCGTGGTCGAGTTCGGCACCGACTGGTGCGGCTACTGCCGGGCGGCCTCGCGCTTCATCGAACCCGCCCTGGCCGAGCACCCGGAGGTCCGGCGCATCCGCGTCGAGGACGGCAAGGGACGCCCCCTGGGCCGTTCCTACCGGGTCAAGCTCTGGCCGACCCTCGTCTTCCTGCAGGACGGCACCGAGGTCGCGCGCGTCGTCCGCCCGGGCAACCGGGCGGTGCTCGACGAGGCCCTCGCCACCCAGGCGGCCGCCGCTCAGGCCTGAGCGAGCACCTCGGCCAGGATCGCCCCGGCGTCCTCGCACTGCGCGGTGGTCACGTCGAGATGCGTGACCGCGCGCACCACGCGCGCCCCCACCGCCGACAACCGGACGCCGCGGGCTGCGGCCTGCGCCACCACCTGGCCGGCCGGGAGCGACCCCGTGCCGACGACGACGATGTTGGTCTCGGGCTCGGCGACGTCCACCCCGGCGTGGCGCAGTGCCCCGGCGAAGGCCCGGGCGGCAGCGTGGTCGTCGGCGAGGCGTCCGATGTGGTGGTCGAGGGCGTGCAGGCAGCCGGCGGCGAGCAGGCCGGCCTGGCGCCAGCCGCCGCCCAACCGCTTGCGCAGCACGCGCGCCGACGCCATCGCCTCGGCCGAGCCCACCAGCACCGACCCCACCGGGGCGCCGAGCCCCTTGCTGAAGCAGACGCTGACGGTGTCGAACAGCGCGCCGTACGTGGCGAGCGGGGTGCCGGTGGCGACGTGGGCGTTCCAGAGGCGGGCGCCGTCGAGGTGCAGGGCGACGCCGGCGTCCCGGCACAGGCGACTCGTGGCGGTGAGGGCGTCGAGCGGCTGGATCGTGCCGCCCCCGAAGTTGTGCGTGTTCTCGACCTCGACGCAGGCGGTGGAGACCAGGTACGGGCCGGCGTCGGGCGACAGCAACGCCTCGACGGCCGACGGGTCGACGCGCCCGTCGGCGGTCACCCACGTGCGCATGGTCACGCC
>CALMPQ010000374.1 GCA_937872005.1 uncultured Propioniciclava sp. | reverse complement strand
GGGCCGCCTCCGGGCCCGAGATCGATGACATGGTCGGCTTGGGCGATCAGGTCGAGGTCGTGGTCGATGGCGACGACAGTCGCCCCGGCCTCGAGCAGCTGGTCGAACACGCCGACCAGCACGCCCACGTCGCGAGGGTGGAGGCCGATCGACGGCTCGTCGAAGATGTAGAGGACTCCCTCGTTCTCCAGCCGTAGCCGCTCCGCCAACCGGAGGCGTTGCGCCTCCCCGCCCGACAGTGCCGGGGTGGGTTCACCAAGACTGAGATAACCCAGCCCGACCGCTCGCAGCGATCGGAGGCGGCCTGCGATGGTGGGGTATCGCCCGAAGTGCTCGAGCGCGTCGTCGACTGTCAGCGCGAGCGCGTCGGCGATGGACCGGCCATCGACCGTGACCGCAAGCGTTGCGTCGTTGTACCGCTGTCCGTGGCACGCGGGGCACGGCACCTTCAGATCAGGCATGAACTGTAGGTCGAGGGCGAGCTCGCCCAGGCCCTCGCACGCCGAACAGCGTCCTTCGCCCGTGTTGTACGAGAAGTGGCTGGTCGTCCAGCCGCGCTCGCGTGCCGCGTCGGAGCGGGCGTACAGGCGGCGAATGGCGTCGAACACGCCCGAGTAGGTGGCCGGGGTCGAGCGGGCATTCTTGCCGACGGTCGAGGCGTCCACCTCGACGAGTTGTCGGATGCCGGGAGCGTCCAACGCCGTGACGTGGCGAGGCAGGGGACGGCCGGTCAAGGCAGCGGTCACCGCGGGGACGAGGCTTTCCAGCACGAGGGCTGTCTTGCCCGATCCCGAGACCCCGGTCACCAAGGTGAGTCGCCCGACCGGGAAGGCGGCGGTCACGTCGCGGAGTGTGTACAGCTCCTTGATCCGGACGCGGACGTGCGGGTGGGCGTCCGGCACCTGGCGGACGCGCCGCCACCGTTCCACGTTCCCTCTGAGGTAGGGGCCTGTCACTGAGGCCGGGTCGGCAGCGAGGGTGTCTGGGGCGCCTTGGGCGACGATGAGGCCGCCATGACGTCCGGCACCGGGCCCGACCTCGATGAGGTGGTGTGTTGCCCGCAGCAGCAGGACGTCGTGGTCGACGATGACGACCGAGTTGCCTTGGGAGACCAGGTCGCGGATGACCTCGGCCACGCCGGTGACGTTGGCCGGGTGCAGCCCGATCGACGGCTCGTCGAGCACGTGGAGCATCCCGGTGCTGCGCGCATGGAGGGTTGTGGCCAGTTGGATCCGCTGCCGCTCGCCGGTCGAGAGCGTGTGCCCCGACCGGTTCAGTCCGAGGTGACCCAGCCCCAGGCGGAGCAGCGGCGCGATGGCGCTGCCCAATTCGTGCCCAAGGCGTCCGGCCAATGCCTCGACCTCGGACGGGAGCCGGACCGGCAGCTTCTCCGCCCAGGTCGCGAGCGCCGTGAGGTCGA
This sequence comes from uncultured Propioniciclava sp., assembly GCA_937872005.1. GTDB lineage: Bacteria > Actinomycetota > Actinomycetes > Propionibacteriales > Propionibacteriaceae > Propioniciclava. The sequence goes on along the minus strand of CALMPQ010000374.1, from coordinate 8,253 downwards.
GGGCGAGCACGGCGGCGATGTCCTGGTCATCGAGTGTCGACGCCAGCGCCTCAGGCCGCAGGCCGGTGCCGCGACACGCGGGGCATGCGGTGGTGAGCAGGAAGGGACGGAGCCGGTCGCGGGTGGTTTCGGAGTCGGCGCTGGCCGCGGCGTTCTCGACGGTACGGCGGGCGCTCTCGAAGACCATCGACAGGTCGGCTGCTCGGCCAGCCTTGCTGGTCACGGTGATTGTGCGCCGCTCGGGTGGGCCATCGAGGACGAGGCCCTGCTCCCGGGTGGTCAGTTCCCGGAACGGCACGTCAGTGCGCACGCCCAGCTCGGCAACGATGGTCGGCTGGTAGGCCCGACCGGTCAACGACCACGGAAGCACGGCACCGTCAGCGATCGTCTTGTCCGGATCGATGAGTGCGTCAGGGTCGACCTCGTCGCGGACGCCCATCCCACCACACGTCGGGCAGGCGCCGAGGCTGGCCGAGGCGAACGACTCGGCGCTGGGGAGCTCGAACGTGACCCCGCACGTGGGGCAAGTGGTGTGTTCGCCAGCGGTGCGGCTGAGGGTGACGTGGACCGCGTGGCCGTTGGGGCAGGGGTGGGTGGCGAGGCGGGACCAGATCAGCCGCACAATGTTGAGCACCTCCGTCATGGTGCCGACCGTGCTGCGTCGACCCGGGATCGGTGGGTTCTGGCGCAGCGCGACGGTCGCGGGCAGGTGGTCCACTTGGTCCACATCGGGGCGGGCCTCCTGCGCGATGCGACGGCGCGAGTAGGCACTCAGGCTCGAGAGCAGCCGGCGCGAGCCCTCGGCGTACAGCACCCCCATCGCCAAGGAAGATTTGCCGGACCCCGACACGCCGGTGACGCCGACGATGCACCAGAGGGGGATGTCGACGTCGACGGCCCGGAGGTTGTTCACCCGGGCCCCACGAACGCTGATAGCGCGGGGCAGATGCAGGGGGGTGTCAGTCACGGACTCCATTGAACCGGCTCGACGGCGGGCAGGGGAGGTGCTTGCCAATCGGAACCGGCTGACGGAAGATGTGCATGGCGAGCCGCTTCGGCGCGCCCACGCATCACGTCGATCGTTGACGTGACGAAGTCGAGGAAGTGACCCCGTGACCGCGCAGCCGTGGATCCCGAGATGGGCTGGTTCTGCCAGTCGTGCCTTCCTCGCACGCGCCCGCACCGCCCACCGGAATCCCGGCCAGGGCGGTTTTTCTTTGCAAGCCCATCCTCAGGAGGTGACCCCATGTCCACCGTCGTCGTGCTGAACACGACCTATGAGCCGATCCACACCACGAGCGTGAAGCACGCCATCGGCATGCTCTGGCGTGGGGTCGCCGTCGCGATCCAGGAGGGGCCGGAGCAGTTCGCCGGCATCCCGGTGCCCAAGGTGCTCAAGTTGGTGCGCTACGTGAAGATGGCGTGGCGGTACGCCCAGCGGCGGCCCACGTGCTCGACCGTCAATGTCCTCGCGCGCGACCGCGGCCGGTGCGCCTACTGCGGTGAGTACAACGCCACCACGTTCGACCACGTGGTGCCCCGCGCGCGGGGCGGGGCGACGTCGTGGGACAACGCGCTCGCCGCGTGTGGGCCGTGCAACAGCCGCAAGGGCCACCACACGCTGGCCGAGCTCGGCTGGGTGCCGTTGTGGACGCCGTGGGTGCCGACGCGCTTCGACCTGGAGGCGCGCCGGTCCTGACTCAGTGGCCGCGGGCCCTGCGGTGACGCAGGTGCTCGCGGCCCAGCCGCTCGACCAGCACGGGCACGTAGTCGCGGATCGGCCCGTCGATGCCGGCGTAGACCTCCTCGACCAGGTGCCGAACGGTCTCCGGCGGCAGGTCGGGGAAGTCGGTGGTCAGCCGCTCGATGACGCCCTGGAGGTCACGGAGTTCGAAGTCCTGCTTGGCGGTGAGGACGACCGCTGACCTTGCTGCCACCGTGTAGTGGTGGTCGACGATCGGAGCGGCTGGGTCGGCGAAGTCGTCGGGTGCAGGCAGGGCGGTGTCGATGACGCGGCACCAGCGGTGGCCTTGGGGGAGTGGGGGGAGCGCGAAGTCGAGGGGTTCCCAGAAGGCGTTGAAGATGACGTGCACGTGCTCGGCGCTGGCCGGGTGGTTCAGCTCGACGGCGAGGGTGCGGGAGGTGTCGCCGAAGTCGGGTCGGTGGAGCTCGGTGCCGTGCCAGGTGACGGTGGCGCCGCCCTGCTCGCCCCAGAAGGTGGGGTCGGCGAACAGCACCGACCCGCGCCGGTGGTGCAGGGCCTTCTCGACGAACCTGAGGAGGCCGGCTTCGCGGGCGGGGGCGTCCCAGTCGAACCAACTGAGCTCGTTGTCCTGGCAGTAGGCGTTGTTGTTGCCGTGCTGGGTGCGGCGCACCTCGTCACCCATCAACATCATCGGACGCCCCTGGCTCACCAGCAGCTCCACCAGGAAGTTCTTGACCTGGCGGGTGCGGAGGTCGCCGATGGCGGGGTCGTCGGTGGGGCCCTCGACGCCGTGGTTCCAGGACTCGTTGTCGTTGGCGCCGTCGCGGTTGTCCTCGCGGTTGGCCTCGTTGTGTTTGGCGTTGTAGGAGACGAGGTCGTTGAGGGTGAAGCCGTCGTGGGCGGTGACGAAGTTGATGCTGCGCAGCGGGTCGCGGTCGGGCTGGCTGAAGAGTTCGGCGCTGCCCATGAGGCAGTCGGCGAAGCGGGCGGCGAGGCCGGCGTCCCCCTTGATGAACCGGCGGACGACGTCGCGGTAGGCGCCGTTCCAGACGGCCCAACGGTCGCCGACGAAGGTGGTGACCTCGTACAGGCCGGCGGCGTCCCAGGCCTCGGCGATGATCTTGGTGTCGGCGAGCACGGGGTCGGTCTCGATGTCCCAGAGGATGGGTGGGTTGCGCAGGGGCTGGCCGTCCTCGCCGCGGGAGAGGACGGACGCGAGGTCGAACCGGAACCCGTCCACGTGGAGGGGCTGCCCCCAGTGGCGGAGGCAGTCGAGGATGAGTCTCCTGACGACGGTTTCGTTGCCGTTGAAGGTGTTGCCCGTGCCGGTGTAGTCGGGGTAGGAGAGGCCGTTGGTGGTGTTCACCAGGTAGTACGTGAGGTTGTCGAACCCGCGCCAGGACTGGGTGGTGCCGCCGACGCCGCCCTCGGAGGTGTGGTTGAAGACCACGTCGAGGATGACCTCGATGTTGGCTTTGTGGAGGGCCTTCACCAGGTCGCGGAACTCGTTGACCGGCCCCAGCGGGCCGCGGTCGGAGCTGAACTGGGCGTGCGGGGCGAACAGCGCCAGTGGTTGGTAGCCCCAGTAGTTGGTGAGTCCGTCGGGGGCGGTGAGTTCGTCGAACTGGGCGACCGGGAGCAGTTCGACGGTCGTGACGCCGAGGGCTTGCAGGTAGGGGATCTTCTCGATGAGGCCTTGGTAGGTGCCCCGGGTGTGGTCGGGGAGCCCGGAGTTGGGGTGGGCGGTGAACCCCTTGGCGTGCATCTCGTAGATGAACGTGGCGTCGAAGTCGCGGCCGAGTGGTTGGTCGCCCTCCCAGTCGTAGGCGTCGGGGTCGACGACGACGGCCTTGGGGGCGTGGGCCGTGTTGTCGCCGGGGTTGATGGCTGCTTCGCGGTCGTAGTGGGTGGGCCAGGCGACGGCCTTGGCGTACGGATCGAGGAGCAGCTTGGCGGGGTCGAACATGAGTCCTTGTTCTGGACGCCGGGGCCCGTCGACGTGGAAGCCGTACAGCTGGCCCGGCTCCAGGTGCGGGACGAAGACGTGCCAGTAGAAGTAGGTCCGGTCCGTTCTTGGATCCAGCTGGACGGTGCGGTGCGGGTGGGCGTCGTCGGGGCCGCGGAAGAGGACGAGGGTGACCGCTGTGGCGTCCCGGGAGAAGACGCAGAAGGTGACGCCGTCGGGGCTGACCGTGGCGCCGAGCGGGGGCACGCCGGTGACGTTGCCGTGCGGGCCGAGGCGGGTCGCGCGCGCGGCGAGGCGGGCGCGGCTGCGGCGCTCGATGAGGAGGGCGACGAGTTCTGGGTTGGGGCCGGACGCCGTGGTGTTGACGTCGCGGACCGTCGCGCTCACCTCGGCGGGCGCGAGGCGTGGGAACTCGTCGGTGAGGCGTCCGATGAGGGCGTCGAGTTCGAGTTCGTCCAGTGCGGCCATGGGGCACCTGCCAGGTTCGGGGGCTTGGTTCGACGGTACCGCCGCTGGGCCGGGTGCGGGTGGGTTCTGGGTCGCAGCGCATCTGGCGGTGAGAGGCGGTTGTCACGCCTTGTTCGGGGGCCACCGCGAGTCAGCGGTGGAGCCGAGTCTCGATCAGCCTGCGCAGGGGTGGCAGTTCCTCACGCACGGTGATCGTCACAGTGGGACAGCTTCCGTGAGGATCCGAGCTGCCAGGTCCGGCCGGATCGCATCGTCGAAGACGAGATCGGCAGGGACTCCCAAGAGATCCGAGATCTCGTTCTCGATGCGTGACTGGACCAAGAGGCCCAGAGGTTCTGCGGCAGTGACGAGAAGGTCGATGTCGGAGTCGGCCCGATCAGTGCCTCGCGCGGTCGAGCCGAAGACTCTGACGTTGCTGATTCCGTGGCTGGCCAGTGCGGCGAGTAGAGCTTCCCGACGAGCCCGCAGAGCCCGGCCGTGTGGGGAGGTTCCGTGGAACTTGAGCAGCCGACCGATCTCGGGCTGGCTGCGCTTGCAGTGGGCGGCGATCTGGCGCTGCGACATGCCGGACGCGTAGGCGCGACGCACGGCTGCCACGAAGCGAGCGCGGCCCCGGGTCATCTCGGCTTCCGCCTCTCGTGTTTCACGCTCCAGTTCAGCGACATCCATGCATCCATGATAGCAATTGCTTTCGAGCGCAGGCTGTTCCGGTCATGCACTTTGAGCGCTAGGTGGACAGACCCGCTGAGCCGATGCCGTGATGACCGACTGCCGGATGCCGACGGGGTTGGTCAGACCTCGATGAGGCGGAAGCCCTCGGTTTCGGAAGCCTCCCAGAGGTCGAAGTCGTCGTTGGCGACGGCTTGGTTGGCGATCGGCATGGCTGCTTGGGCGGCTTCGCGGGTCTCGAACATGGCGAGCCCGATCAGTCGGTTGCCCCCGGTCTCGGCGAGGGTGTGGGCGCCGACCAGCCCTGGCTGGCCCTGGAGTGCGGCACCGAACCGGTGCATGGAGTCGATGAGCTCGTCGCGGTACTCGGGTTTCGGGGTGTGCACGGAGATCACGGCGTACATGGTGTCGAGCGTAGGTTCTGGGGGCGTCCGGTGGCTACGCGTTCGCGCATGAGTACCGGCATCGGCCTGCGCGGGCCTGACGTATGCGGGTGATTCTGCAGGACACCCCCTAGAGATCCTGCAAGAACTCCTCTAGAGTTCCTGCAGAACACCCCCTAGACTGCCTGCAGAGGCCACCCTTGGGGGAAAAGGACATGGATACACAGGTTGTGCTGGGGCGGGACTACAAGCCCCGCGTGCTTGATGGAGTCTTGGCCGAGTCGTTGACCTACGCAGGGGCCATCGTCCTCGAAGGTGCGCGCGCCTGCGGCAAGACGATGACGGCGTTGCACGCCGCCGAGTCCCACGTGTTCCTGGATGACGAAGCCAGCCTTCAGCTCGCCGAACTGGCGCCCGCAACTCTTCTCGAAGGAGCACGTCCGAGGCTCCTCGATGAGTGGCAACTGGCGCCCCAGCTCTGGAACCAGGTGCGCCGCCAGGTCGATCGCAGCGCCTCGCCTGGGCAGTTCATCCTGACCGGGTCGGCGGTTCCCGCCGACGACGCGACTCGGCACACCGGCGCCGGACGTTTTCTTCGGCTGCGTCAACGCACACTCAGCTGGTTCGAACGAAACCCGGCGGTGGCCAAGGTCAGCCTGGCCAGCCTGTTTGCGGGGGAGGCTCCGCGGCCCGCGCCAGCCGTGATGGACTTCGCCGACCTGGTGGCTGAACTGGTTCGACCGGGATTCCCGGCCCTGCTCGACCTGCCACCCAGCGGGGCTGCGCGGCTGCTGCGCGCCTACCTCGACGAGATGATTCGGGCCGATGTCGGCCGTCTCATCGACGTGCGTCACGAACCCGTGGTTCTGGAGCGTCTTGTTCGCTCACTGGCTCGCTCCACGGCGGCAGAGACCCGAGTGAGCGTCATGGCAGCTGACCTCGAGGCGGTGGCGCCCGGCATCAAGGCAGACACGGTCGGCCGCTACCTGGAGATCTTCGAGCGGATCTTCCTCGTCGAACCCCAGAGGGCTTGGCGCCCCGCGCTGCGGACGCGCGCACGGCTGAGGTCGCAGGACAAGTGGCACCTTGCCGATCCGTCGCTGGCGGTGGCAGCTCTGGGTGTTGACGCGGCCGGGCTCATGGTCGATCCCAACACGGTAGGGCTCCTGTTCGAGAGCGCCGTCGTGCACGACCTCTCGGTCCTGTCAGTCCCCCTCGACGGGGCTGTTATGCACTACCGCGACTCGAACAACCACGAGCTGGACGCCGTCGTGGTTCTTCCTGACGGCCGATGGGGAGCTGTTGAGGTGAAGATCTCGGCAACACAGATCCCGTCCGCGGCGCAATCACTGGCGAGGGCTGTGGCCCAGATCGACGGCGATCCTGCCTTCCGGCTCGTGGTGACTGCGACGGGTGGGACGCTGGTGCTCGACGATGGCACCATCACGTGCCCGTTGTCTGCCCTGTGCCCTTGAGGCGGCCCGCCCTGTGTTCCGCTGGACGTGCCCCCATCTCGCGGCTCTGAGAGAACGGGCAAGCTGACGTGAGACTTGGTCGCAGGCCTACTCGCGACTATTGATTGCCTTGTCGATGGCCTTCGCGCAATCTTGGACATACATGTGTTCGGAGTACCCGCCGGCGGTGCCCTTTTCGAGAGATTCGGCCAACCGGGCCCGTGCTCCCACGAGCTGGGCCACCGAGTAGTCCCCGGGGTTGAGCGCCATCTGGATCGCCAGCTTCTTGGTCATCTTTGGATTCATGGGTTCATCCTTGCTGGACGGGCCGACAGACTTTGGCTTGTCATGGTTGGACGCCCATGCGTCGGTAGACCTCGGGCCCGCCCATGGTGGTGATCACGTCGGGGTCACCGACGACGACCAGCCTGTCGGTGGCCCGGGACAGCCCGACGTAGAGCCGCTCCGACGCCCGGTCGCGCGTCCCTGACTCGTTGACGCAGAGCACGACGGCGCGGCGTTCCATGCCCTTGAAGCCGAGGACGTGCCCGTAGAAGATGTCGTCGGCGTCCCAGAAGGTGTCCCAGTAGCCCTGTTGGCCGAGGGCGTCCTGTCGTTTGACCTGGACGGGGTGGCGCTGGCCGAGGGTGATCAGGGCGATGTCGCCGGCGTTCCAGCCCTCGTCGAACAGGGCTTCGACCTGGTCGTCGGCCACGTCGAGGGCGTCGGCGCTGCTGGCCGGCACGAACGTGACTTGGGGGCCGTCGCCGCCGCGCAGTTCCATGCCGGTGGGGGCCAGCGGCACGAACGTCGAGGCGATCTGGCGGGTGTTGCGCAGGTTGTGGTCGAGGACGAGGGGCACCAACTGGACGGGAGGGCGTCCGAATCGGGCGAACACGCGCTGACGTTCGTCGGAGTAGGCGTAGAGGCCGCCGGTCTCCTCGCCCTTGAGGGCGCTGAGCAGGGGGAGCCACCAGTCGTCGGCGAAGTCCTGGGCCTCGTCGACGATGATCGCGTCGAACTTCTGCTCGTGCGGCAGGCCGGCGGCGCGTTCGGCCATGAGGGCGGGGAGTTCGGTCTCCCAGAAGGCGGAGTCGCTGCGCGTGCCGAACTCTGCCAGGCCCCAGCGGCGGCCGAGGTCCTCGAACGTGCCGACGAACGCCGGCTGCTTCGACCGCTGCCCGACAAGCAGTTCGCGGCGCAGGTGGGAGGCGAGCCCGTAGGAGTAGCAGACCACGGCCACGCGCTGCTTGGCGCCGGTGAGGCGTCCGGACGCCAACTCCCGCGCCTGCTGGGTGGCCAGGACGGTCTTGCCGCTGCCGGCGCCGCCGCGGATCTCGAGGCGGGGGAGGAGGCGGGTGACCTTGAGGAGGTTGGCCTGCTCGGCGGTGAGGCGTTGGGCGCGTTCCTCGCGGTCGTCGGCGAGGGCGGTGACGTCCTTGGTGGGCAGGAGGCGTCCGCCGAGGATGTCGACGATGAGGTCGATGTCGTCGCGGGTGGGGGTGCGGGCGTCCTTCTGGTGCAGGGAGGTGGTGTCGAACAGGCGTGTGCCGAGGTCGGTGAGGTCGTTGCTGCCGCTGGCGCGCCAGCGGGGGAGGTCGGGCATCG